>DATINN010000595.1:0-6258 GCA_035474175.1 Mycobacteriales bacterium
GACTCGCCGCCGCTGGCGTCGTTCCTGCACCGGACCGCGACCCTCGGGCAGTGGCGCGAGTTCGTGGTGCACCGCTCGGTCTACCAGCTCAAGGAGGCCGACCCGCACACCTGGGCGATCCCGCGGCTGACCGGGCTGGCCAAGGCGGCGCTGGTGGAGATCCAGACCGACGAGTACGGCAACGGCCGGCCGGAGCGGATGCACTCGGCGCTGTTCGCCACCTCGATGCGCGAGCTCGACCTGGACGACACGTACGGGGCGCACGTCGACCTGGTGCCGGCGGTGACGCTGGCCACCAGCGTGGTCGCCACCTACTTCGGGCTGCACCGGCGCTGGCGGGGCGCGATCGCCGGGCACCTGGCGGCGCTGGAGATGACCTCCTCGCTGCCGATGCGCCGCTACGGCAACGGGCTGCGGCGGCTGGGGCTGGGCCCGGCCGCGACCCGGTTCTTCGACGAGCACGTCGAGGCGGACGCGGTGCACGAGCAGGTCGCCGCGCACGACCTGTGCGGGGCGCTGGCGGCGGCCGAGCCGGCGCTGGCCGGCGACATCGTCTTCGGGGCCGCGGTCTGCCTGGCCCTGGACGCCCGGCAGGCGCGGCACATGATCGGCCGGTGGGACGAGGGGCTGTCCTCGCTGCGGGCCCCGGTGGACCCGGTGGCCGCCTCGGCATGACCGTCGAGTACGTCCTGCCGCTGCGCTGGCGGACCGCCGACCCGGCCGGGCTGGCCGGGCTGACCGCGTACCTGGCCGACCTGTCCGGACGGGTGCGGGTGACCGTGGTCGACGGCTCGCCGCCGGCGGTCCGGGCGCTGCACGCGGCCGCCTGGGCCGGCCTGGACCTGGCCCACCGGGAGGTCGACGCCGACCTGCCGGCCGCCATGGGCAAGGTCGCCGGCGTGCTGACCGCGCTGCGCCGGCCCGGGCCGGAGCGGGTGGTGATCGCCGACGACGACGTGCGCTGGGACCTCGCCGACCTGCGGGCGGCGGTGGCGCTGCTGGACCGGGCCGACGTGGTCCGGCCGCAGAACTACTTCGACCCGCTGCCCTGGCACGCCCGCTGGGACACCGGCCGCACGCTGCTCAACCGGGCGTTCGCCGCGGACTGGCCCGGCACGCTGCTGGTGCGCCGCAGCGCGCTGCCGGCCGGCTACGACGGCGACGCGATGTTCGAGAACCTGGAGCTGGTCCGGACCGTGCAGGCGGCCGGTGGCCGGGAGGTCGCGCCGCGCGGCCTGTACGTGCGGCGGCTGCCGCCGACGGCGGCCCACTTCCGCGGGCAGCGGGTCCGCCAGGCGTACGACAGCGTGGCCCAGCCGGGCCGGCTGGCGGCGGAGCTGGCCGTGCTGCCGGCGGTGGTCGCGTCCCGGCGCCGACCCGGCTTGCTGCTGGCCGGGGTGGCCGCCGTCGTCGGGGTCGCCGAGGTCGGCCGGCGGCGGGCCGGGGGACGGGCGGTGTTCCCGGCCGACGCCGCGCTGTGGGCGCCGCTGTGGCTGGCCGAGCGGGCCGTCTGCTCCTGGCTGGCGCTGGGCGCCCGGCTGCGCGGCGGGGTCCGCTACGGCGACGGGCGGCTGCGGCTGGCCGCGCACCGGCCCCGGGCGCTGCGGGCCGCGTACCGGGAGGGGGTGCTAGGACACCCGGCGCTGGTCCGGGCGGGAGGCGGCGCGGAACCGGGCGACCTTGTGGGTGCCGTCACAGAAGGGCTTGCTGGCGGACTTGCCGCACCGGCACAGCGCGACGGTCGCGCGGCCGGCGTCGATCACGTCGCCGTCCTGGGTGCGGAAGGTGACCGGGCCGCGCACCAGTAGCGGCCCGTCCTCGTACGCGGTGATGGTGACCTCGTCCTGCTCCACGCGGCGGGGCTACCCGCCGGTAGCGGATCGAACCCTCCAGGGCCTGTCTCCCTATTGCCTGGCGGCGCCACCGCCAATAGGGGGACAGGCCCTAGACGATCACCTGGTCGACGTAGCACCAGCGCCAGTCCTCGCCGGGCTGGAACGAGCGGATCACCGGGTGCTGCTCGGCCGCGGCGTGCTTGCTGGCGTGCCGCTGCGGCGAGGAGTCGCAGCAGCCGACCTTGCCGCAGCTCAGGCACAGCCGCAGGTGCACCCAGGAGGTGCCGGCGGCGAGGCAGTCCTCACACCCCTCGGTCGTGCTCGGCGCGGGCTCCGCCGGCAGCGCGGCGACGTGCGGGCAGTCGGTCATCCGTCCTCCTCGATCAGCTGCGGGCGAACCTACGCCGTGCGGGTGTTCCGCGCCCGCGGCCGATGCGGGAACCTTCGCGGGCCGCCGGGTGTTGCTGGCGGCGCTGCCCGGTGCGCTGGAGGAGGCTGCCCCGTTGTTGTTCGAGACGCTGTTGCTGGTCGCGGCGGCGGCCACGGTCGCCGGTGTGGCCCGCCGGACGAAGCTGTCCGCGCCGCTGCTGCTGGTGGTCGCCGGGATCGCGGCGTCGTTCCTGCCCGGCATCCGCCACTACGACCTGGAGCCGGAGCTCGTCCTCTACTTCATCCTGCCGCCGCTGCTGTTCGCGGCCGCGTGGCAGAGCTCGGTGATCAACTTCCGGCAGAACCTGCGCGCGATCGGGCTGCTGTCGGTCGGGCTGGTGCTGTTCACCACGCTGGCCGTCGGGTTCGCCCTGCACGCGGTGCTGCCGGACCTGCCGCTGGCGGTCTGCTTCACCCTCGGCGCGATCGTCTCGCCCCCGGACGCGGTCGCCGCCACCGCGGTCGGCCGCACCGTCGGGCTGCCGCGCCGGCTGGTCACGATCCTGGCCGGGGAGAGCCTGATCAACGACGCCACCGGGCTGACGGCGTACCGGGTGGCGGTCGGCGCGGCCGTGGCCGGCGGCTTCTCGATCTGGAAGGGGCTGGCCGAGTTCGTCGTCGCCGCGCTCGGCGGGGTCGCCGTCGGCCTGGTGCTGGCGGTGCTGGTGGAGCGGCTGCTGCAGCACCTGCACGACCCGGTGCTGGAAAACTCGCTGGTCCTGCTGCTGCCGTTCCTGGCCTTCGCCGCGGCCGAGCAGCTCGGCATCCACGGCTACCACGGCTCCGGGGTGCTCGCCGTCGTGACGGCCGGGCTCTACCTCGGGCACCGCTCGCCGCGCCGGCAGACCGCGGCCACCCGGCTGCAGGGCACCGAGGTCTGGCGGGTGATCGAGTTCCTGCTCGAGTCGGTGGTCTTCGCGCTGATCGGGCTGCAGCTGCCGGGCGTGCTGGACGCGCTGTCCGAGCGCAGCCCCGGCACGCTGGTGCTGGCCGGCGCGGTCGCGCTCGGGGTGACGATCGCGGCCCGGTTCGCCTGGATGTACCCGGGGACGTACTGGCCCCGGGCCATCCCGTCGGTGGCCGCGCGGGACTCGAAGCCGCCGTGGACGTACCCGACCGTGCTGGCCTGGGCCGGCATGCGCGGGGTGGTCTCGCTGGCGGCCGCGTCCGGGCTGCCGGAGACCTTCCCGGAGCGGGACCTGATCCGGTTCCTCACGTTCGTGGTGGTGGTCGGGACGCTGCTGATCCAGGGCCTGACCCTGCCGGCGCTGATCCGCCGGCTCGGCGTGGTCGGCTCGGAGGAGCAGCAGGACCTGATCCGGGAGGCGGGCGCGCAGCACGCGGCCGCCAACGCGGCGCTGGCCCGGCTCGACCGGGAGCTGGCCGGCTCGTCCTCGATCCCCGAGGACGTGGTGTCGCGGCTGCGGGAGAAGGCGGAGATCCGGCAGCTGGGCGCGTGGGAGCGGCTCGGCGGCCGGGGGTCGCCGGACGGGGCCGCGATGGAGCCGCCGACCGTGTCCTTCCGGCGGCTGCGCCGGGCCATGATCGAGGCCGAGCGCGAGGTCTTCATCGACCTGCGCGACCGCGGCCAGATCGACGACGAGGTCCTGCTGCGGGTGCAGCGCGAGCTCGACCTGGAGGAGTCGATCCTGGCCCGCGAGTAGCGCCGGTGCGCCGTTCGCCGGGGGCGAAACGGATCGTGGAAGACGCGGGGGGCCCGCGCTGGTTGACTAGGGCACCATGACTGCCCCCGACAGCGGCCGCGTCGCCCGACCCGCGATCCTGACCGTCGACGACGACCCGAGCGTGTCCCGGGCGGTCGCCCGCGACCTGCGCCGCAAGTACGGCGAGGGCTACCGGATCGTGCGGGCCGAGTCCGGCCCGCAGGCCCTGGAGGCGCTGAAGGAGATCAAGCTGCGCGGCGAGCAGGTGGCCGTGCTGCTGGCCGACTACCGGATGCCGCAGATGAGCGGCATCGAGTTCCTGGAGCAGGCCATGGACCTGTTCCCGCTGGCCCGCCGCGTGCTGCTCACGGCGTACGCGGACACCGACGCCGCGATCCAGGCCATCAACGTGGTCGACCTCGACCACTACCTGCTCAAGCCGTGGGACCCGCCGGAGGAGAAGCTCTACCCGGTCGTCGACGGCCTGCTGGACGCCTGGTCCACGACGTACCGGCAGCCGGCCCGGGAGATCCGGGTCATCGGCCACCGCTGGTCGGCCCGGTCGTACGAGCTGCGCGACTTCCTGGCCCGCAACTCCGTCCCGTTCCGGTGGTATCTGGCCGAGGACGCGGAGGCGGAGCGGCTGCTGGCCGCGGCCGGCCTGGGCGACGACAAGCTGCCCGTGGTGATCACCGAGGACGGCACCGCGATGGCCGAGCCGTCCGACGCCGAGGTGGCGCAGCGGGTGGGCCTGGCCACCACCCCCTCCACCGACTTCTACGACCTCGTCGTGATCGGCGGCGGCCCGGCCGGCCTGGGCGCGGCCGTGTACGGCGGGTCCGAGGGCCTGCGCACGGTGCTGGTCGAGCGGCGCGCCACCGGCGGGCAGGCCGGCACCAGCTCCCGCATCGAAAACTACCTGGGCTTCCCCGACGGCGTGTCCGGCGAGCAGCTGACCGAGCGGGCCCGCCGGCAGGCGCTGAAGTTCGAGGTCGAGATGCTCACCACCCGCGACGTGGTCGGGCTGGAGCAGCGCGGCAGCGCCCGGGTGGTGCGCTTCGACGACGGCACCGAGGTCGCCGCGCACACGGTCATCCTGGCCACCGGGGTGTCGTACCGGTTCCTGGAGGCGCCGGGGCTGGCCGACCTGGCCGGCCGCGGCGTCTACTACGGCGCCGCCACCACCGAGGGCCCGTCCTGCCGCAGCCAGCAGGTCTTCATCGTCGGCGGCGCCAACTCCGCCGGCCAGGCCGCGATGTACTTCTCCCGGTATGCGGAGAAGGTGACCCTGCTGGTCCGCGGCCGCTCGCTGGACTCCTCGATGTCGCGCTACCTCATCGACCAGCTCGACGGCGTGCCCAACATCGAGGTGCGGACCTGCACCGAGGTGGTCGGCGGCAGCGGCGAGGAGCACCTGGAGTCGCTGACCCTGCGCAACAACGCGACGGGGGAGTCGGAGACGGTCCCGGCGTCCTGGCTGTTCGTGTTCATCGGCGCCGCGCCGCGCACCGACTGGCTGGACGGCTGCCTGGACCGGGACCGGCGCGGGTTCGTGCTGACCGGCCCCGACCTCGTCGTGGACGGCCGCCGCCCGGCCGGCTGGTCGCTGGACCGCGACCCCTACCACCTGGAGGCCAGCGTGCCCGGGGTGTTCGTGGCCGGCGACGTGCGGGCGGAGTCGGTCAAGCGGGTCGCGTCGGCCGTGGGCGAGGGCGCGATGGCAGTAACGTTGGTGCACCGGTACCTGGAGAAGCTGTGACTGAGACGCTGGACCGCGACGAGCTGCGGCACCTGTTCCTGTTCGAGTCGCTGGGCGACGAGCAGCTCGACTGGCTCAGCGCCCACGGCGAGGTCAAGGACGTGCCGGCCGGGGAGACGGTGGTCGCCGAGGGCGACGAGCCGACCTGCTTCTTCGTGCTGCTGTCGGGCACGCTGCTGCTGTCCCGGCTGGCCGGCGGCGAGAAGGTGGCGATCAACCGGACCGACCACGTCGGGTCCTACTTCGGCGCCACCCAGTCCTACCTCAACACCGACCAGGCCTCCAACACGTACGGGGCGAGCGTCGAGGCCATCACCGACCTGCGCATCTTCCAGCTGCCCGCGGACGAGTGGGGCGCGCAGGTGCGGCAGTGGTTCCCGATGGCGATCCACCTGCTCGACGGCATCTTCCTCGGCATGCAGAACAGCCAGCGCCTGGTCAACGCCGCGAAGCAGTACTCACAGCTGGACCGCGGCCCGTTCCAGGTCGTCAACGTGCACGACCTGCTCGACGCCACCCTCATCATGCTCAACGCCAAGATCTCCAAGCAGGGCGTCCGGGTCGTCTCGGA
>DATINN010000596.1:0-3173 GCA_035474175.1 Mycobacteriales bacterium
GGGGCCGGCGCCTCCGCCGAGGAAGCCGCCGTCCACATCACCGACCAGCCTTAGGACTACCGACCCGTACGGGGCACTTCCAGCGCGACGTGCAGCTGGTAGCGGTCGGCCCGGTAGGTCGACACGGCGAACTCGACCGGCCGCTCGCCCGCGAACGACCGCCGCTGCAGCAGCAGCACCGCCGCGGCCCCGGCCGGCAGGTCCAGCAGGGCCGCGTCGGTCGGGTCCGCGATGCCGGCCTCGATGGTCTGCTCACCGCGGTCGAGCAGCACCCCGTACGTCGAGGCGAGCAGGTCGTAGAGCGACCGCCCGGCCAGCGACTCCTCCGACAGCCCGGGGGCGACCGCGTCCGGGATGTGCGAGCGCTCCACCGCCATCGGGATCCCGTCGGCGGTCCGCAGCCGCTCGATGACGTGCACCTCGTCGCCGGGGGAGATCTCCAGCATCCGGGCCAGGTGCGCGCTGGCCTTGTCGGTGCGCCGGTCCAGGTCGCGCGAACCCGGCTCCAGCCCGCGGGCGCGCATGTCCTCGGTGAAGGAGGCCAGCCGCAGCGGCATCTCGATCTTGGGCCGGGCCACGAACGTGCCCTTGCCCTGCACCCGGTAGAGCCGGCCCTCGGAGACCAGGTGGTCCACCGACTGCCGGACCGTCATCCGGGACAGGCCGAAGCGGGCCGACAGCTCGCGCTCCGAGGGGATCGACTGGTCCGCGTCCAGCTCCGTCTCGACCAGGTCGAGCAGGATCTCCCGGAGCTGGGAGTACTTCGGCACCGGGCTGTGGTGATCGATGCTCACCTTGCCCGCGGTCTCTCCGGCGGCCATTGCGCGCTCTTCCTTCCCGCGGTTACAGTCGCCGCACTGGTATGGACCGGTCTAGTCCGGAAGTGGACCAGACCGCTTCGCACAGTGTCAATGTTCCCGCCCGGGGGAGGTTCCAGTGCCTGTGATCCGCGCGCCGCGTGTCGTCGCTGACAACGTGCCGCTCGGGCCGGCCTGCGTCGCCGTCTCCGACGGGACGATCGTGGGTGTGGTCGCGGGCGACACGTACGGGGGAGTGCGCCCGGACGTGGACCTGCCCTCCGGCGTGCTCGTCCCGGGGCTGGTCGACATCCAGATCAACGGCTGCTTCGGGGTCGACTTCGTCGCCGCCGACCCGGCCGAGTGGGCCGAGGTGTCCCGGCGGCTGCCGGAGACGGGCGTCACCTCGTTCCTGCCCACCTTCATCACCGCGCCGGTGTCCGAGCTGGTGGCCGCGCTGCGCCGGACCGCCGCGCTGCCGGCCGACCTCGGCGGGGCGAAGGTGCTCGGCGTGCACGTCGAGGGCCCGTTCCTGGCCCCGAACCGGCACGGCGCCCACGACCCGGCCCTGCTGCGCGACCCCGCCCCGGAGTCGATCGAGGCGCTGATCGACGCCGCCCCCGGGCTGCTGAAGATGCACACGCTGGCGCCCGAGCGGCCCGGCGGGATGGCCGCGGTGCGCCGGCTGGTCCAGGCCGGCGTGCTGGTCAGCATCGGCCACAGCGACGTCACCGCGGCCCAGACCGAGGAGGCCGCCGACGCCGGCGCCACGCTGGTCACGCACCTGTTCAACGCGATGCGGCCGCTGCACCACCGCGAGCCCGGGCTCGTCGGCCAGGCGCTCGCCGACCCGCGGCTGACCTGCGGGCTGATCGCGGACCTGCACCACGTGGCCGCGCCGGTCTGCCTGCTGGCGTTCGCGGCCGCGCCCGGCCGCATCGTGCTGGTCACCGACGCGGTCGCGGCCGCCGGGATGCCGCCGGGGACGTACGACCTGGGCGGCCAGCAGGTCTCGGTCGACCCGCTGGGGCTGCCGCGGCGGGCGGACGGCACGATCGCCGGCTCCGGCCTGCGCCTCGACGCCGCCATCGCCAACGTGGTCGCCGCGGGAGTGGACCTCCGCGCGGCCGTGGACGCGGCCACCCGGCTGCCGGCCGACGTGATGGGCCGGGCCGACCTGGGCCGGATCGCCCCGGGCGCGACCGCCGACCTGGTCTGGCTGGGCGACGACCTGTCCGCGCGGGCGACCTGGCTGGGCGGGCGGCTGGCGTACGGGCAGCTGCCCGGGGCCGTGGACGGCGCGGCGGCGTCCCGACCGGTGGCCGACCGGGCCCGCCCGGTGCCCGGCCCGGCGGCCGACCGGGTCCGCCCATGAGCGTCACCTGGATGGCGCGGGAGATCCGGGAGCAGCCGGACGCCCTGCGCCGCACCCTGGACGCGCTGCTGCCGTTGGAGCCGGAGGTCGCCGCGCTGGCCGCCCGGACCCGGCAGGTCCTGTTCATCGCCCGCGGCTCCTCCGACGCCGCCGCCCTCTACGGCAGCTACCTCTGCGAGGTCGGCGCCGGCCGGCTGGCCACCCCGGCCTCGCCCTCGGTGGCCACCCGCTACCGGCGCCGGCTGGACCTGGACGGCGTGCTCGCGGTGGCGCTGTCCCAGTCCGGGCGGACCGAGGAGATCGTGGAGACGCTGGCCTGGGCGGCCGACTGCGGCGCGGCCACGGTCGCGATCACCAACGACGGCGGCAGCCCGCTCGCGGCCGCGGCGTCGCTGGCGCTGGTCACCGAGGCCGGCCCGGAGCGGGCGGTGCCGGCCACCAAGTCGTACACGACCCAGCTGGCCGCGCTGGTGGTGCTCGCGCTCGGCCTCGGCGCCGACCCGGCCCTGCGCGAGGCGGTGCAGCGGGTCCCCGACGCCGTCGCGAAAATCCTCGAGTCCGATGTGGACCCGCTCGTCGCCGCACTGTCCGATGTGGACGGGCTGATCGTCTCCGGCCGCGGATTCGTCGCCTCCACCGCGTGGGAGCTGTCCCTCAAGGTCCGCGAGACCTGCTCGATCGACGCAAGTGGACTGTCCTATGCGGACCTCCTGCACGGCCCGATCGCGGTCGCCGGGCCCCGCACGCCCGCGCTCCTGGTCGCCGCGGACGACGGCCCGGTGCTGCCCGGCGTGCTGGCGCTGGCCAGGCGGCTGCGGCAGGAGGGCGTCCCGGTGTACGCCATCGGCGGCGGGCCGGGAATGGCCGCGGACGTCTGCGTGCCGGGCCCGGACCTGCCCGAGCAGCTGGCCCCGCTGGCGCTGGTCGTCCCGGGCCAGCTCGCGGTGGAGGCGCTGGCCCGCCGGCTCGGGCTCGACCCGGACGCGCCCGGTGGCTTGAAG
>DATINN010000597.1:0-2182 GCA_035474175.1 Mycobacteriales bacterium
TGGGTGGCGGTCGTCGCCGTCGCGGTCAGCGCGATCCGCGGCACGGACGGCCAGCGCTCGTGCAGCATCGACAGGGCCAGGTAGTCGGGCCGGAAGTCGTGCCCCCACTGGGCCACGCAGTGCGCCTCGTCGATCGCGAACAGCGCGATGTCGCCCGACTCCAGCAGCTGGAGGGTCGCGGGCGTCCGCAGCGCCTCCGGCGCGAGATACAGCAGGTCCAACGAACCGGCCTTGAACTCGGACGACACCAGTTGCCGCTCATCCGGGGACAGGGTCGAGTTGAGGAAGCCGGCCCGCACGCCCAGCGCGCGCAGCGCGTCGACCTGGTCCTGCATGAGCGCGATGAGCGGCGAGATCACCACGCCGACGCCGTCCCGGGCCAGCGCCGGGATCTGGTAGCACAGCGACTTGCCGTCGCCGGTCGGCATCAGCACGAGCGCGTCGCCGCCGGCGACCACGTGCTCGATGATCTCCTGCTGCCCGGCGCGGAAGGCGTCGTATCCGAACACCCGCCGCAGCAGCTCGCCCGTCCCGACCACCGCGCGAGTCTACGAGCCCGCGGCGTGGCCCTGCTCCGGTCGTCCACAGGACGGAGGCCAGGGCCCGGCCGTCGGCGCCGCGACCCTCCGCACCCTGCGCCCGACCGGCAACGCGCAGGACGTCCGCAACCTGACCACCACGTTCGCCCTGACCGTCAACTGGTGGCTGACCGAGTCCGGAGGGGTGCCGACCAGGCGCCCCCTCCAGCCCTACTCGGCGACGATCTCGACCAGCTCCGGGTGCTTGGGGGTGACGCCGTCGCCGCTGGAGACGCCGCGGAGGCGGCGGCCGATCCAGGGCAGCAGGTGGACGCGGACCCAGCGCACGTCGGCGGCCAGCTCGGCCCGCCGGCTGCGCCGGACCGAGACCGGCAGCTCCGTACGCCACTCCTGCGACTGCTCGACTCCGAGCGCCGACAGGACCGCCGCGGCCACCCGGGCGTGCCCCTCCGGCGCCAGGTGCAGCCGGTCCTCGTGCCACAGCCGCCGGTCGCCCAGCGCCGGCACCGCGGCCAGGTCGACCAGCACCGCCCCGTGCGCCGCCGCCGTGGCCCGGATCCCGTCGTTGAACAGCCGGAACCGGGTCGCGAGCCGGTCGGCGGTCCGGCCGGTGCCGGTCCGCTCGATGACGGTGAACAGGACCGTACGGATCCCGGCGCCGGTCAGCGCGGCGACCGCCGCGTCGTAGCGGGCCAGCAGCGCCGTCAGGTCCGTCCGCGGCCGGAGCACGTCGTTGGGCCCGGCGTGGAAGGAGGCCAGGTCGGGCGCCAGCCGCAGCGCGACCGGCAGCTGCTCGGCCACCACCTGGTCCAGCAGCCGGCCCCGGACGGCGAGGTTGGCATACCGGACCGAGCCCTGGGCCAGGGCCAGGCCGGCCGCGACCCGGTCGGCCCACCCGCGGTGCCGCCCGGTGGGCCCGAGCTCGTCCTCCATCCCCTCGGTGAACGAGTCGCCCAGCGCGACGTAGCTGCGGATCACGCCCCCAGTCTCCACGGTGCGGACGGAGGGGCAGAATCGGGACGTGCCCGTCCCCGCCGTCGAGATCTCCGGCCTCGTCCGCCGGTTCGGGGCGACGGTCGCGGTGGCCGGGGTGGACCTGACCGTGCCCCAGGGCAGCTTCTTCGGGCTGGTCGGGCCCAACGGGGCGGGCAAGTCCACGCTGCTGTCGATGGCGACCGGGCTGGTCCGGCCGACCGCCGGGACGGTCCGGGTGGCCGGGCACGACGTCTGGGCCGACCCGGTCGCGGCCAAGGCCCGCTGCGGCGTGCTGCCGGAGGGGCTGCGGCTGTTCGAGCGGCTGTCCGGGCGGGAGCTGCTCGGCTTCACCGGCCGGCTGCGCGGGCTGCCCGGGGCCGACGCCGACACCCGGGCCGACGAGCTGCTGCGGGTGCTCGACCTGGCCGGCGCGGCCGACGCGCTGGTCGCGGACTACTCGACCGGGATGCGCAAGAAGATCGGGCTGGCCGCGGCGCTGCTGCACAACCCGGCGGTGCTGTTCCTGGACGAGCCGTTCGAGGCGGTCGACCCGGTCTCGGCCCGGGTCATCCGCGACGTGCTGGAGCGCTACACCCGCTCGGGCTCGACGGTGGTGTTCTCCAGCCACGCGATGGAGCTGGTGGACCGGCTGTGCGACACGGTCGCGG
>DATINN010000598.1:0-2986 GCA_035474175.1 Mycobacteriales bacterium
TCCGCACCGGTCGACGTCACCTCGACCTGCGGCCTCGGCTGACGCTCACCGCGACCGGTCGCCCAACGGGCCGACCCAGCCGGGGCCGACCCGGGGCCGAGCCAGTCGGGGCCGACCCGGGGCCGACCCGGGGCCGACCCGGGGCCGACCCGGGGCCGACCCAGTCGGGGCCGACCGGGGCTGACCAGTCGGGTCGGTCGGGTCGGGCGAGCCAGTCGGGTCGGGCTGGGCGGGACCGGCCGCGCCGGGCGGGCGGGCCGACTGGTCCGGCCGGGTGGGGCCGGTCAGTGGGGGTGGGCGGTGGGGTCGGGTCGGGTGGCGGCGAGGGTTCGGGTGCGGGCGGTGGCGAGGACGACCTCGCGGGCGGCGGTGACGACGGGGTTGGCCGGGGCCTCGCGGGCGGCCAGGTCGATGAGCGCGTAGAGGTCGAGCGCGCGGGCGACCTCGACCCACCCCTCCGGCACGTCCGGCGCACGCTCCGCGTACGCCGCCGCGACCGCGCCGTCGAAGACCGCGTCCTCGGCGAACCGGAGCAGGTTGCCGACGTCCGCCAGCGGCGCCCCCGCGTACGCGAACTCCCAGTCGAGCACGCCCGTCACCCCGCCCGTGGCCGGGTCGACGAGCAGGTTCTTGGGGTTGAAGTCGGCGTGCACGAGCGAGATCCGGCTGGTCCGTCCGGACAGCGCGGCGGCCCGCCGGGCGACCGTGCGCAGCCCGGCCCGCTCGTCGTCGGTCAGCCCGGCGAAGAACGGCCGGCCCAGGTGCGCCTCCAGGAAGCCGACCTGGTCGCCGGACCCGACCGGGAACGGCACCGGCTCCAGGCTCGGGTCGGCGAACAGCCCGGCCCGCGGCATCCGCTCGGTCGCCAGCAGGACGAGCACGCCGGTCACCGCCTCGGCCAGCCGGCGCCGCAGCGGCTCGTCCGCGGCCGGCAGCACCACGTCCAGGCGGTCCCCCGGCAGCGCCTCCAGCAGCAGGAACGGCGGCCGGCCGGCGCCGGCCGGCACGGTCATCGCCTCCAGCACCCGCGGCACCGGCAGCAGCCCGCGCAGCCGCTCCAGCAGGGCCTGGTCGATCGCGGCGCGGTCGGGATGCCGGGCGTAGAGCCGGAGGACGGCCTGCTCGCCGGCACCGGTCACCAGGAACGTCTCCCCGGAGTAGCCGCCGGACAGCGGCACCACCTCGGCCCCGCCGACCAGCGCGGACAGCTGGGTGTGGGCCATGCCGGCCAGCGTAGCCACGCCGTGGCCCCGAGCGCCGCCGTCGCCGGACGGCACCGCCCTACGGCAGCCGTACGGTGACGCCGCCGGACGCGATCCCGTCGTGCAGCTCCAGCCGCTCCGGCTTGGCGTCGCGCGGGATGTCGAACACCATCGTGCCGCTGACCTGCCGCCCCGGCTCGACCTTGTCCCACAGCGTCTGGTCGCGCAGGACCAGCCGCATGCTGATCTCCGCGCCGTGCTTGTCGCCGGCGGAGTCGACCAGCTTCTGGAACGGCTCGTAGAGCGTGCGGGCGTCGTCCTTGACGTTCTTGACCTTGACGTCGGCGAGGCAGTATTGCCCCGTGGCCGTGCGCTTGACCAGGCCGCTGCCGAGCTCGCGGACCCCGCAGCGGACCCGGGACACGGTGAACTCGAGGTTGCCGTCGCGGACCGGGGCGCCGAGCTGGCTGCCGGTGGTCGGCGGGCGGGTGCTGTCGCCGCGGTTGGACAGCAGCACGACGACCGCCAGCAGGCCGAGCGGGAGGATGACCCGCTTCCGCAGGTACCACCGCCGCTTCCGCGCGGGCGCGGGTGCGTCGGGCGTGCGGCGGCGCCAGCTCTTCCTCGGCCGTACGCCTCCGGCCGCCGGGCCGCTCCCGGCCGGACCGCTCCCGGCCGGACCGCCTTGTGGGCCTGCTGCCGGTGCGCCGCTGGTCGCCGGCGGCTCTCCGGGTGCCGCGCCCCCGGGCGGCAGGTATCGGGTCGGCTCCGCCCGCCGGGCCGGCAGCGCTCGCGTCACCGGCGTACCGGCCGGACCCTGGCCGGGCGACGACACCGGCCTCGACCACGGTGCCGGCCCGGGCGGTGCACCGACGTTCCTCGCGGAACCCGCCCCGCCGCCCCGCGAACCCCCGGCAAAGCCGGCCGCACCCCCGGCGCCGCCACTATGCGGTCCGGCGCCGGCACCGCGCCCACCACCGCCGCGCGGATCACCGCTCGTACCGCGCGCACCAGCACCGCTCGGACCGGCACCGACGCCGCGCTGGCCACCACCAGCACCCGACCCGCCCGCGCCGGCGCCGAGCGGGCCGGCCCCCACGCCGGGCGGGCCCAGGGCGGCGCGGCGGCCGTTGGGGCGGCCGGGACCGGGCGCGCCGGGCACGGGACCGGTCCAGGTGCGCTGGAGCGCGGTGACGGCGGCCCGGGTGGGGTCGCCGGCCGCGGGCGCGCCGAGCAGCGCGTCGACCAGCTGGCGCGCGGTCGGCCGCCGAGCCGGGTCCTTGATCAGCGCGGACTCGACCAGCCGTCGCAGCGGCCCGGTCAGCCCGTCCAGCGTGGGCACACCGTGCAGGATCCGGTGCGCCTGCTCGGCCGGCGGCAACGACGGCCCCGACGCCGCGGCCGACCACGGGTTCCGCCCGGTCGCCGCGAACGCCACCAGGCTGCCCCAGCTGAACACGTCCGCCGCCGGCCCGACCGCCCCGCCCCGGAACTGCTCCGGCGCCATCCACCCCGGCGTCCCGACCAGCATCCCGGCCTGGGTGTGCTGCCGGGCCACGTCGCGGGCCCGGGCGATGCCGAAGTCGATCACCCGCGGTCCGGACAGCGACAGCAGCACGTTGCCCGGCTTCAGGTCGCGGTGCACGACACCAGCCGCGTGCACGGCCGACAGCGCCACCGCGACTCCCATTGCCACACCGTGCAGCGTCGACTCGTCCAGCGGCCCACCGTCCGCCACCGCGACGCTCAGCGGAACACCGTCCACGAACTCCGTGACTAAGTAC
>DATINN010000599.1:0-4087 GCA_035474175.1 Mycobacteriales bacterium
CGTCGACCAGGTCGTCGGGGCCCGCACGACCGAGCAGGGCACGCACAAGTTCCTGCGGGTGCCGGCCAAGTGGGTCATCCGCAAGGTGGCCGAGCGGCTGGCCGCGACCAAGATCCCGGACCTCAACTCCGGCCTGCGCGCCTTCCGCCGGGACGTCTCGCTGCCCTACCTGCGGCTGATGACGCCCGGGTTCTCCTGCGTGACGACCATCACGATGTCGTTCCTGAGCAACCAGCACGCGGTCGACTACCTGCCGATCGACTACGCCAAGCGGGCCGGCACCTCGAAGTTCCACTTCGTCAAGGACGCCTACCGCTACATCCTGCAGGTCCTGCGGATGGTCATGTACTTCAACCCGATCAAGGTCCTGATGCCGCTGGCGCTGTGGCTGATCTTCTTCGGCGTGGTCAAGGGCATCTACGACGTCATCCGGTACGACTTCCGCGTCACCACCAGCACGCTGCTGTTCTTCGTGAGCGGGCTGATCATCGGCTCGATGGCGCTGCTGGCCGACCTCATCGTGCGCTCCCGCGCCGAGACCTGAGCACCACTCCGCCCGCGGGGGTGGCGGAGGAAGCAACCCTGATCGACCCGTACGCGTCTGTAGCAGATGTGGGGTCGCAGTGGTGGCGCAGGATCACCCCGGCGCGGGTCGTTCTCGGTGCGACCTGGCTCGTGGTCGCGCTCGGAGCCGGGCTGCGGATCCGGCAGTGGTCGGCCGGGCGGTCGTTCTGGCTGGACGAGATCCTGCTGCTGCGGGCGATGGGCGAGCAGCGGTTCGGGCAGCTGCTGGAGCCGCTGAACCTGTCCCAGTCCGCCCCGCCGGGCTGGCTGGCGATCCAGCACGTCGTGGTCGGCCTGTCCGGCGGCGACGAGCGCTGGTCCCGGCTGCTGCCGCTGCTGCTCGGCATCGGCGCGCTGGTCGTCACCGTCCCGCTGGCCCGGCTGCTGCTCGGCGGGCCGGCCGCGCTGGCCGCGACCGCGCTGGTCGCGGTGTCGCCGCCGCTGATCCGCTACTCCGACGAGTTCAAACAGTATTCGTCGGACGCGTTCTGGGTGCCGCTGGTGCTGCTGGCCGGCTGCCGGTTCGCGCTGACCGACCAGCGGCGGCGCCGGGACTGGGCCTTCCTGGCCGGGAGCACCGCGCTGGCCGTCTGGTTCAGCCACGCCGGCACGCTGGTGGCCGCGGGCGTGCTCGCCGCGCTGGGGCTGGTCACGGTGGCCCGGCGCCGGTGGCGGGAGCTGCTGCCGCTGGCCGCGGCGGCGGGGCCGTTCGCGGCCGGCCTGGCCGTGGACTGGGTCACGCTGCTGAGCCGCAACACCGACAACGCGGTGCTGCGGGACTACTGGGCCGCCGCCTTCCCGGAGCCGGGACCGGTGACCTGGCCGGTCGCGCTGGACTGGCTGGCCGGCCGGGCCACCTCGGTCGCCACCAACCCCGTCGGCCTCCGGTACGGCTGGCCGCTGCTGGTGCTGCTGCTGGCCGGCCTGCTGGTGCTGGGGCTGCGCCGGCCGGCCGCGCTGCCGGTGCTGCTGCTGCCGGTGGCGGTGGTGGCCGCCGCCGGCCTGGCCCGGTCGTACCCGATCGCCAACCGGCTGGCACTGTGGCTGGTCCCGATGGTCGCGGTGGTGGTGGCGGCCACGGTCGACCTGCCGGCGCTGGTGGCGGGCACGGTGGCCCGGCCGCGGCTGGTCCGGGTCCCGGCCGTGGCGCTGGCCGCCCTGCTGTCGCTGGCCGCGCTGAGCACGCTGGCCGTGCTGGTCCGGCCCCAGGCCAGCACGACCCTGACCTACCTGCGGCACCCGCGGACCCAGGAGGACATCCGGACCGTGCTGGCCGCGCTGGCGCCGCAGCGCCGGCCCGGTGACCTGATCCTCATCGACGGCCGCAGCGCCGGCTGGGGCGTCGGCTTCTACGGCCCCCGCTTCGACCTCGGCCCGGTGCAGGCGATCGTGGGCGCCCCGTCCGCACCGGCCTGCGCCGGCGAGCCGGTGGGCGAGCAGCTGCGCGAGTCCGGCGCGTACCCCCGGGTGTGGCTGGTCGTGGTGCACACGCTGCCGCCGGACCAGCGGCTCTACCAGGCCCAGCTGGCGACCTTCGGGCCGCTGCGGACGCGGATCGGCGCGGTCGGGGCCCAGGCCGACCTGTACGTGCGGTCGCCGGCGCCGATGCCGGCGCCCGACCCGCCGCCGCGGCACTGTGCCCGGATCGTGCCCGCGGTGCTGTCCTGAGGTCCGGTCCCGGCCTGGGGGCTCAGCGGCCGAAGCGGATGCGGCCCAGGATCCAGACCGCCTCGACCCCGTCCCGCCAGGTCAGCTTCTTGCCGGCCTCGCGGCTGCGGGCCCGGTAGCTGATCGGCACCTCGTACGGCCGGACGCCCTGCTTGAGCAGCTTGCCGGTGATCTCGGCCTCCATGCCGAAGCCGGCCGCGCGCACGTCCAGCGACCGGTAGAGCGCCAGCGGCATGAGCTTGAAGCAGGTCTCCAGGTCGCTGATCCAGGTGTCGAACAGCGCGTTGGCGATCAGCGTCACGCCCTTGTTGCCGAGCACGAACCAGAACGAGTAGGCGGTGTGGCTGGTGAAGGAGCGGGTGCCGTAGACGACCTCGGCGTCGCCCTCCAGGACCGGGCGCAGCAGCGCGGGCAGGTCCTCGGGCGCGTATTCCAGGTCGGCGTCGCACATGACCACGTGGGTGCCGGTGGCCTTCGACGCCGCGGTCCGGACGGCCGCGCCCTTGCCCTGGTTGACCGGGTGGGTGTGCACCGACACCCGCGGGTCGTCCAGCCGGGCCAGCACGGCCGCGGTGCCGTCCGTGCTGCCGTCGTCGACGACGACCAGCTCGATCTCGCACGGGTAGGACACCCCGAGGACGCGCTTGACCACGATGTCGACGGTCTCGACCTCGTTGTAGACCGGCATCAGGATCGACAGCTTCACGGTGTGCCCTCCGGCGTCTCGGCGGCGCCGACGGCGTCCCGGATCCAGGCGATGGTCGGCTTGAGGCCCTCCGTCAGCGGGACGACCGGCTCCCAGCCCAGCTCGGTCCGGGCCAGCGTGATGTCCGGCTGCCGCACCGACGGGTCGTCCTCGGGCCGCTCGATGAACTCGATCGGCGACCGGGAGCCGACCGCGTCCCGGATCCGCTCGGCCAGCGTGAGCACGGTCAGCTCGCCCGGATTGCCGATGTTGACCGGTCCCGGCAGCATCGAGCCGGCCAGCCGCAGGATGCCCTCGACCAGGTCGTCGACGTAGCAGACGGACCGGGTCTGGGAGCCGTCGCCGGCCACGGTCAGCGGCTCGCCGGCCAGCGCCTGCCGGATGAAGGTCGGGATCGCGCGGCCGTCGTCCGGCCGCATCCGGGGCCCGTACGTGTTGAAGATCCGCACGATGCCGGTGTCCACGCTGTGGGTCCGCCGGTAGGCCATGGTCAGGGCCTCGGCGAACCGCTTGGCCTCGTCGTAGACCCCGCGCGGGCCGACCGGGTTGACGTGCCCCCAGTAGGACTCCGGCTGCGGGTGCAGCTGCGGGTCCCCGTACGTCTCCGAGGTGGAGGCGAGGACGTAGCGGGCGCCCTTCTCCCGGGCCAGGCCGAGCGTGTGCAGGGTGCCGACCGCGCCGACCTTCATGGTGTGGATCGGCAGCCGCAGGTAGTCCACCGGCGAGGCCGGGGAGGCGAAGTGCAGGACCAGGTCGACCGGACCGCTGACGTGCACGTATTCGGTGACGTCGGCCCGGACCAGCCGGAACGGGCCGGTCTCGGCCAGGTGCGCGACGTTGGCCGGGTCGCCGGTGACGAAGTTGTCGAGGCAGAGCACCTCCCAGCCGTCCCGCAGCAGCCGGGCGCACAGGTGCGAGCCGAGGAACCCGGCCCCGCCCGTCACGACCGCGCGCAGTCGCCGTCCCGTCACGGACCGTCCCTTCGCCGCGCCGGTCCCGAGCGGACCGGCGACCGGCAACAGTAGTCGGCGGACCCAACCCCCCAGCACCGCACCCACCGCCCGGCTGAGCCGGCGAGGCGCCGCCGGCCCAGCGCCGCCCCGGCCCCGGCGCGACCCGGCCCTGGAGCGACCCGGCCCTGGAGCGACC
>DATINN010000600.1:0-5589 GCA_035474175.1 Mycobacteriales bacterium
CCGGGATCGCCGTCGACCCGGCCGCCAGCACCACCGGCTGACCGGGCCGCGGCGTTCCCCTCACCGCACGGCGACGCACCGTCCCTTCACCGCACGGCGACGCACCGTCCCTTCACCGCACGGCGACGGACCGTCCCCTCAGCGCACGGCGGCGAAGGCGGCCCGCAGCTCGGCGGCGAAGACCTCGGGCTCCTCCCAGGCCGCGAAGTGCCCGCCCCGCTCGGCCTCGTGGAAGTAGTTCAGCGTCGGGTAGGCGTTCTCGGCCCAGCTCCGCGGCGCGTGGAACAGCTCACCCGGGAACACCGTGAACCCGGCCGGCACCGGGACCGGCGGCGGCGGTGAGGCCGCGGCGGCCGCGGCGGCCGCACCTCCGTAGCAGTCCCAGTACGACCGGGCCGCGGAGGCACCGGTGCCGGTCAGCCAGTACAGCGAGATGTTGTCCAGGACGTGGTCGCGGGTGAGGTTGCCGGTGGGCCGGGCGTCGAGGAACGCGCCGGAGATCTTGTAGTAGGAGTCGGTGTCGTGGTCGAGCATCCAGGCGGCCAGCGCGACCGGCGAGTCCAGCAGCGCGTAGCCGATCGTCTGCGGCCGGGTCGCCTGCTCCAGGAAGTAGCCGCTGCCGTCGGCCTGGAAGAAGGCCAGCTCGGCGGCCGCCGCCCGCTCCGGCTCGGTCGCCGTCGACTGCGGCGCGCCCAGTGCCGTGGCCAGCAGGTTGGTGTGGATGCCGAGCAGCTCCGCGGGCGCCTGGCGCCCCATCGCGTCGGTGACGCCGGCCCCGACGTCGCCACCCTGCGCGACGTAGCGCGTATAGCCGAGGCGGCGCATCAGCTCGGCCCAGGCCCGGGCGATCCGGCCCAGGTCCCAGCCGGCCTCGGTCGGCTGACCGGAGAACCCGTAGCCCGGCAGCGACGGCAGCACCAGGTCGAACGCGTCCTCGGCCCGGCCGCCGTGCGCGGGCGGGTCGGTCAGCGGGCCGACGGAGTCGACCATCTCCACCAGCGAGCCGGGCCAGCCGTGGGTCATGATCAGCGGCAGCGCGCCCGGGTGCGGCGACCGTACGTGGATGAAGTGGATGGTCACCCCGTCGATCTCGGTCGTGAACTGGGGCAGCGCGTTGAGCTTGGCCTCGCACCGGCGCCAGTCGTAGTCGCCGGCCCAGTAGCGGGCCAGCTCGCGGATCGTCGCCAGCTGCACGCCCTGGGAGCGGTCGGTCACCAGTTCCTGGTTCGGCCAGCGGGTGGCGGCGATCCGGCGGCGCAGCTCGACCAGCTCCTGCTCGGGCACCTCGATCCGGAACGGCCGTACGTCGGTGGCGCCGGGCATCTCGATGGTGGCGGACATGCACCCTCCTCGGGGGCGGCGGGGCCTCCGAGCAAGGACCGCTTCTCGATCCCTTGGGAACCCCTTGGTGCCGTCCCACTCGATGCTCGTCCCCGCCCGGCCGCGCCGACACCGCCCGTCGCGCCGCCGGACTGCGCCGCGCGCCAGCACCACCGGGTCGCGCGTCGCCGGGGCCGCGGCCGGGGTGGCGGCGGATAGAATCCCCGCGGCTCGACATCCACCTCCTGGACGGACACCTCCGCATGGACGTACCGGGCACCGTGTGGGGGCTCACGATCCTCGGGATCGCCGGGTTGCTGGCCTTCGACTTCGTCTTCCACGTCCGGAAGGCGCACGTGCCCTCGCTGCGCGAGGCCGGGACCTGGTCCGCCCTCTACATCGGCATCGCGCTGGCCTTCGGCGTGGGGGTGCTGGTCTTCGGCGGCGGCGAGCCCGGCGCCGAATACTTCGCCGGCTACGTGACGGAGAAGGCGCTCTCGGTCGACAACCTCTTCGTCTTCCTCATCATCATGTCCAGCTTCAGGGTGCCGCGCGCGGACCAGCAGAAGGTGCTGCTCTTCGGCATCGTCTTCTCGCTGGTCGCCCGGACCGGGTTCATCTTCCTCGGCGCCGCGCTGATCAACTCCTTCGCCTGGGTCTTCTACCTCTTCGGGCTGATCCTGCTGATGACCGCCGGAAACCTGCTGCGACCGGAGGGCACCGACAGCCACACCGCGGACAACGCCGTCGTGCGGCTGGCCCGGCGCCTCTTCCACACCTCCGACGTGTACGACGGCGACAAGCTGTTCACCACCGTCGCCGGCCGCCGGGCGATGACGCCGATGCTGCTGGTGATGGTGGCCATCGGCGGCACCGACGTGCTGTTCGCGCTGGACTCCATCCCGGCGATCTTCGGCCTGACCCAGGACGTGTTCCTGGTCTTCACCGCCACCGCGTTCTCCCTGCTCGGGCTGCGGCAGCTCTACTTCCTCATCGACGGCCTGCTCGACCGGCTCATCTACCTGACGTACGGGCTGGCGGCGATCCTGGGCTTCATCGGGGTCAAGCTGGTCCTGCACGCACTGCACGAGAACAACGTGCCGTTCATCAACGACGGCGCCCCCGTGACCGTCGTGGAGATCAGCACCGGCCTGTCCCTGTCGGTGATCCTGGGCGTGCTGGCGATCACGGTGATCGCGTCGCTGACCAGCCCCAAGGGCCGGGCCCAGAACGTGGTGGCCGCGGCCCGGCAGCACGCCCAGGACTACCTCGACGTGGAGACCGACCCGGCCCGCCGGGAGGAGATCTTCGCCCGGCTGGCGGCCGAGATCGAGGTCATCAAGGGCCTGCCGGAGAAGTACCGGGCCCGGATCCGGCAGGAGGAGAAGCTCGTCGCCCTGTTCGCCCGGGCCCGCGAGGAGCACGAGCGGGCCGGCGCGGGCACGGACGCGGGCGCAGGCACGGGCACGGACGCGGACGCCGGCACGGACACGGACACGGACACGCAGCGCCAGGCGGCGCGGCCCTGAGCACGGCGCCGGGCCACCGGCCAGCGGAGGAGTGACGGTGAAGGTTGGTGTGATCGGGGCCGGCGCGGTCGGGGCGGCGACGGTGCTATCCTTGATCGAGCGGGGCGGGATGTGCCGGGAGCTGGTCGTCCTGGACCGGGACCGGAAGCGGGCCGTCGGTGTCGCCACCGACATGCGGTACGCGACCCCGCTCTCGCCCACCGTGGACGTGTACGCCGGCGACTACGACGCGCTGGCCGGCGCGGCCCTGGTCATCGTCACGGCCGGCGTGAACGAGAAGGCCGGCGGCGCCACCGACCGCGGCGACCCCGAGGGCCGGCGCCGGCTCCTCGACACCAACGCCGAGGTCTACGCCGACGTGGTGCCGAGGATCGTCGCCGTCGTGCCGGAGGCGGTGATCATGGTCGTCACCGACCCGCCGGACCCGCTGGCCGACCTCACCCGGAAGCTGGCCGGCCACGACCGGGTCTTCTCGACCGGCACGCTGATCGACAGCCTGCGCTTCCGGGTCCACCTGGCCGACCGGCTGCACGTCCGGCCCCGCGACGTGCAGGCCATGGTCGTCGGCGAGCACGGCACGTCCGAGGTGCTGCTGTGGTCGTCGGCGTCGGTGAGCGGGATCCCGGTGCTGGACCTGCTCCGCGACGGCGACCGGCCGCTGGCCGAGGTCCAGGAGCAGATCGAGCAGGACATCCGGTACGCCAACATCACCATCATCGAGGGCACGGGCGCCAGCCAGTACGGCATCGGCGCGGTGTCGGCGCGGCTGGCCGAGGCGGTGCTGCGGGACGAGTGCGCCGTCCTGCCCGTCGCGGCCTACTCCCCCGCGTACGAGGTGACCCTGTCGCTGGTCAGCGTGCTCGGTGCGGGCGGCGTCCGGCGGATGTACGAGCCGGTCATGACCGGCGACGAGCGCGCCGCGCTGGAGCGCAGCGCCGAGATCCTCCGGGGCGCCGCCCGCCGGGTCCTGGGCTGAGGGCGCTGCCGGGCCTCAGGACCAGATGTACTCCTCGGCGATCGCGCCGTCGCGCCACTTGGCCACCGTGACCATGCGGCCGCCGCCCTCGAACTCGCCGATGACACAGGTCCACTCCCCCGACCCGAAGGCGATCGGGTGGGAGGTGATCTGCGGCGGCGTGCCCCCGGCCGACTCGACGTACGCCTTCATGGCGTCGATGTGCTCCTGCACGCCGTGCGTCGGGGGCTGGCCCTTCCAGTCGACCAGCACGTCGTCGGTGTGGTGGTGGGCGAACACGCCGTTCCAGTCGGCGTTGTTCCACCCGGTGAAGTCGAGGTCGTCCATGCCCTTGAGGTTGTTCCGGACCTGGTCGTCGGTCATGGGATCACTTCTTCCCGGAGCTGGGAGTGGCGATCCGGCCAATGCGGTCGAACCAGCCACTCCGGGGTACGAACGGGCACCAAGGTTGCCACGCTATACCTCCCGGCTGCGCGGGCGTCGCGTGCCGCCGCCGCCCTGGTAGAACCGCGGGATGACCCACGTGACGGCGCTGCTCGTGCTGGATCTCGTGGGCACGCTCGCCTTCGCCGTCAACGGCGCGCTCACCGCGGTGCGGTCGTCCGGCTGGACATCGACCGGCCCCCGACCACACCCTCACCGACGCCCGTCACCTGGCCGTCGCGGCCGGCGGCGGGCGGCAGTGGCGGCGGCCGGGTCGGAGGCCACGGGCCCACCCCGATCTGAGGACGGCGGACGGCGGCAGGACGCACCGCAGTATGCGCCGGGCACCCCGGGGCAGACTGACCCCGTCCGCGACCCTCGACCGCACCGCCCGGGAGCCTCGATGCACACGCTCGCAAGGACGGCCGCGGCCTCGGCCGCCAGCGCCGTCGTCGGTGGCCTGGCCTCCCGGGACGCCTCCTCCGGCTGGTACGCCCGACTGTCCAAGCCGTCGTTCCAGCCGCCGGCGGCGGCGTTCCCGATCGTCTGGACCGCGCTCTACACCGACATCGCGGTCAGCTCCGCGACGGTGATCGACGCCCTGAAGGCGGACGGCCGGACCGCCGAGGCGACCGCGTACGAGCGGGCGCTGGCCCTCAACCTGGCCCTCAACACGTCGTGGACCTGGGTGTTCTTCCGGGCCCACCGGCTCGGGCCGGCCGTGCTGACGGCGGGCGCGCTCGCGGCCAGCTGCGCCGACCTGGTCCGGCGGGCGGCCCCGGTCTCCCGCCCGGCCGCCGTCGCGCTGGCCCCGTACGCCGCCTGGTGCGGGTTCGCCACCGTGCTGTCGGGCGCGATCTGGCGCCGCAACCGCTGACCCCGCCGGCACCCGGATCCGGTGCCGCCGGCGCTGAGCCCGGCGTCGTCCGTCAGCTGGGCAGGAGGCGGTCGATGCCGTCGAGGAGGAAGTCCAGCGCCTGGACGACCTGCTCCCCGGTGGTCGGTCCGGACGGGTCCGCCATCCAGGCCGACAGCAACGGGTAGGCGTCCAGGCCGTCGACGGCGAGGCGGGTCCGCCGGATCTCGTCCCTGAGGTCGGCGTCGCCCTCGATGCCGTATGCCTGGGCCATCCTGCGCTCCTCGGCATCGACGACGGCGCCGGCGAAGACGTGCCGGTCGAGCAGGGCCAGGAAGGACAGGGCCTGCGGCACCTCCGCACCCGCGTCGACCAGCACCTGCAGCACGGCCTCGGTGCGGCGCAGCGTGTTCGGTCCCAGTGGCGGCCGGGTGTGCACGAGTTGCGCATACCAGAGGTGGCGGTGCGCCATCTCCCAGCTGTCC
>DATINN010000601.1:0-2522 GCA_035474175.1 Mycobacteriales bacterium
GCCGCGCCCAATGGCCAGTTGAACACCTCGGTGAACTGATCCTCGATGATGGTACCTAGCATGATGCTTTGGCGGCCTCCCAGAATGCGCGGCTCCATGAACGCCCCGACCACTGGCACAAAGGTGAGGATGACGCCGGCCCGGCGCGGTGGGGCTCGGTGACCGAGGTGTTCACGGAGCGGACGCCGCGGGTCGTGGCGGCGCGGAAGCTGACCCGGCGGGCCGGGCGGGAGGCGGCGGGGGAGTTCCTGGCCGAGGGCCCCCAGGCCGTACGGGAGGCGCTGGCGCACGGCGCGCGGGAGCTGTTCGTGACGGCGGTGGCGGCCGACCGGCACCCGGAGCTGGTCGACGCGGCCCGGGCCGGGCGCGTCCCGGTCTCGGCCGTCACCGACAAGGCCGCGGCCGCGCTGTCGGAGACCGCGACCCCGCAGGGCATCGTCGCGCTCTGCCCGTTCCTGGACGTGCCGCTGGAGGCGGCGCTGCCCGGGACCCGGCTGGTCGTGCTGCTGGCCGACATCCGCGACCCCGGCAACGCCGGCACCGTCCTGCGCAGCGCCGACGCCGCCGGCGCGGACGCGGTCGTGCTGGCCGGCGCCAGCGTCGACCCGTACAACGGCAAGACCGTGCGGGCCAGCGCCGGGTCGCTGTTCCACCTGCCGGTCGTGCGCGCCGCCCCGCTGGACGCCGCGGTCGACGCCGCCCGGGCGGCCGGGCTGACCGTGCTGGCCGCGGACGGCGCCGGCGAGCGCGACCTGGACGACCTGCCCGAGCTGGCCGGCCCGACCGCCTGGCTGTTCGGCAACGAGGCCTGGGGGCTGCCGGCCGAGCTCGGCGCCCGGGCCGACAGCCGGGTCCGGATCCCGATCTCGCCCCGGGCCGAGAGCCTGAACCTGGCCGCAGCCGCAGCCGTGTGTCTGTTCGCGTCGGCCCGGGCCCAAGGCGTGCGAAGTGGCGCCGGCCCAGGCAGTCGTGCTATCCCGTAACGAGATCCACAAGGGCCACAAGGGGGGAGCCCTGCTGGACGTGTACGACGACCTACCCGACGGCGTGCTGGTGGCCGGCCCGGACGGCCGCGTCACCACGCTCAACCACGCCGGTCGCCGCCTGCTCGGCACCACCGGGGATCCGCGCGGCCTCGACTACCGCGACCTGCTGCCGCTGCTCGACGCCGGCGGCGTGGACTGGTGGGGCTGCATCACGCCGTACCGGGGGTTGCGCACCCGCAGCGGCCACCCCGAGCGGCTGCTGGAGCTGCGCGGCACCGGGCGGGAGCTGCTGGTGACGGCCCGCTTCGTGCGCGAGGTGCCGGGCGGGCCGGTGATCCGGCTGGTCGTCGCGTTCCGGGACGACCGGGCCCGGCGCCGGGCCGAGCGCGACCGCTCCGACCTCGTCTCCACCGTCGCGCACGAGATCCGCTCGCCGCTGACCACGGTCAAGGGGTTCACCGCGACCCTGCTGACCAAGTGGGACCGGCTGGCCGACAGCCAGAAGAAGGCCATGCTGGCCGCGATCAACGCCGACGCCGACCGGGTCACCCGGCTGCTGTCGGACCTGCTGGACGCGTCCCGGATCGACGCCGGCCGGCTGCGGCTGCGGACCCAGGTCGTCGACGTGCCGCAGATCGTGCGGGCCGTGTTCGCCGGGCGGGTGGCGGCCGGCGACCCGCCCGACCGCTTCCTGCTGCTGGCCGCGGACGGCCTGCCCGACGCCTGGCTCGACCCCGACCGGGTCACCCAGGTCGTGTCCAACCTGGTCGAGAACGCGGTCCGGCACGGCGCCGGCACGGTCAGCGTCGAGGTGCTGCCGGCCAAGACCGCGACCGGTGCCGAGGCGGTCGAGCTGATCGTCTCCGACGAGGGCACCGGCATCGACGAGGTCAGCCGGTCCCGGATCTTCTCCCGGTTCTGGCGGGACGGCCGCAACAGCGGCCACGGGCTCGGGCTCTACATCGTCAAGGGCATCGTCGGGGCCCACCACGGCGACATCGAGGTGGACTCGGCCCCCGGCGGCGGCGCCCGGTTCCGGGTCCTGCTGCCGGCCGGGGCACCCAGTTATCCACAGCCGTAACCCGGTCGGCTCTTGACCCTGGTGGTCCCTACACTTCTCCGCGTGTCCGAAGTGAATCCCGCCGCCGGGCTGGCGGCCGAGGCCCTCGACTCCGCCGTGCGCGAGGCGGAGAAGGCCTTTGCCGAGGCCGGTGACCTGGACGCGCTGTCCCGGGTCAAGCCGGCGCACCTCGGCGACCGCTCCCCGCTCCGGCTGGCCCGCCGCGGCATCGGCGCGCTGCCCGGCCCGGAGAAGGGCCCGGCCGGCCGCCGGCTCAACGAGGCCCTCGGCGCCGCCCAGGCCGCGTACGACGGCCGGCTGGCGGCGCTGACCGACGAGCGCGACGCCCGGGTGCTGGCCGAGGAGGCCGTCGACGTCACGCTGCCCTGGGACCGCCGCCCGCGCGGCGCCCGGCACCCGATCACCAGCCTGTCCGAGCGGATCGCGGACGTGTTCGTGGCGATGGGCTACGAGGT
>DATINN010000602.1:0-6271 GCA_035474175.1 Mycobacteriales bacterium
TCGGCGCGCGCGATCCCGTCGTGCTCCCGCAGCCGGGCCGCGACCAGCTCGGCGACCTCGCGCGGCGGGCGGCCGGCCGGCTTGGCCAGCCGCAGCGCCACGTTGGTGGCGTAATCACCGTGCTCGCGGGACTTCGGGCGCTCCACGACCACGCTGTCCGGGACCGGTACGGCCAGGTCACCGGCCTCGACGGCGGCGCGCACGGCGCCCAGCACCACGGCGGACAGCTCCTCGGGGGTCACCCGGACCATGCTACTGAGGCGGCCGGGACGACCTCACAGCGCTTTAAGGCGACGCCCGTACGATGTGGCACGTTGCTGACCCCTGACTCCTCGAACGAGAGCGCCGGATGCCGCCCAAGAAGAAGCCCACCACCCGCCCGAGCTCGTCGCCGTCCCGGCCGGGGGGCGGCGGGGCCAAGCGGACCGGGCGCAAGGCGCCGCCGCCGATCACGGTGGCCAAGCCCAAGCCGTGGGGCCTCATCGCGCTCACGCTGGTCGTGGTCGTCTTCGCCGGCGCCGTCATCGGCTACGCGGTGTTCAAGCTCAACAAGGCCGGCGACAACTCGCCGCAGGCCAAGGCGGACGCGGCCAAGGCGATCCCGGGCATGGTCGTGAAGGACTTCCCCAGCCGCAACCACGTCAGCACGGTGGTCAACTACCCCGACAGCCCGCCGTTCGGCGGCGACCACGACCCGACCTGGGCCGACTGCAACGGCACGGTCTACCCGGCCGCGATCCGCAACGAGAACGCGGTGCACATGCTGGAGCACGGCGCGATCTGGATCACGTACCGGCCGGACCTGCCCGCCGACCAGCTCGACGCGCTGAAGAAGAAGGTCGACGGGGTCGACTACATGGCCCTGAGCCCCTACCCCGGGCTCAAGTCCGAGGTGTCGCTGCAGGCCTGGGGACACCAGCTGTTCGTGGACAGCGCCACCGACTCGCGGGTGGACGAGTTCATCGACGACCTGCGGCTCAACTCGGTCGTCACCCCGGAGCTGGGCGCGAGCTGCAGCCAGCCCTCGTTCAAGGCCAACCCGATCGCGCCGGACCCGACGGGTGCCGCCGCCCCGACCGCCAGCCCGTCCAACGGCTGAGCGGCACGCGCCGCACCCGGGAAGGGTGACACTGGAGACGTGACGACCGTCGAGCACGACCCATCCACCGACGCGGGGACGTACGAGGGCGAGCGGCCGCGGTGGCTGCTGGTCGTGCTCGGCCTGGTCTGCGCGGTCGCGCTGCTCGGCGCGGGCGCCGCGCTGACCGTGCTCACCGGCGTCGGCACCCACCGGCCGCCCGCGGTCGACTCGGTCGACGCCGGCTTCGCCCGCGACATGGCCACCCACCACAGCCAGGCCGTGCAGATGGCCCAGGTCGAGCGGGACAACGGCTCCGACCCGGCCGTACGGTTGCTGGCCTTCGACATCGAGACCGGGCAGCTGGCCCAGGTCGGCCAGATGCGGGGCTGGCTGGACTCCTGGGACCAGACCCCGCAGGCCGACGTCGTGCGGATGGCCTGGATGGGGCACCCGGTCGAGGAGGGGCAGCTGATGCCCGGGATGGCGAGCACGGCCGAGCTGGCCAGACTCAAGTCGCTGTCGGGCAAGCCGCTGGACGTCTACTTCCTGCAGCTGATGATCCGCCACCACAAGGGCGGCCTGGAGATGGCGCAGTACGGGGCGGCGCACGCGTCCCAGCCGTACGTCCGGGACCTGGCCGGCAAGATCGTGACGGCGCAGCAGAACGAGGTCGTCACGATGGAGCAGATGCTGCGCGAGCGCGGGGCGCAGCCGCTCAGCTAGGCGCTTCGGCCAGGCGCTTCAGCCAGGCGCTCCAGCCAGGCGCTTCAGCTGAGCGCTTCAGCTGAGCGCGGCGAGCCGGCGGACCGCGTCCACGACCTCGTCCGGGTCGAACGGCTTCGTCACGTACGCGTCCGCGCCCGCGTCGTCGCCCTTCTCCAGGTCCGCGGGCCGGGTCCGGGCGCTGATCAGCACGATCCGGGCCCGGCTGGTCAGCGGGTCGGTGCGCAGCTTGCGCGCGGTCGCGAACCCGTCCAGCCCCGGCATCATCACGTCCAGCGTGACCACGTCCGGGTCCAGCTCCCGCGCCTTGTCCAGCGCGTCCAGCCCGTCGACGGCCTCGTGCACCTCGAACCCCTCGAGCTCGAGGTTGATCGCGATCAGCTGGCGGATGACTGCCTCGTCGTCGACGACCAGCACCCGGGTCGGTCGCTCCGGCACGCCCGCCACCGTAGCGCCCGAGGGCCGCCGCGCGGGACAGGCCGCGCTGTCCTGGTAGTCTTTCCGTCGCTGAGCCCCCGTAGCTCAGGGGATAGAGCACTGCCCTCCGGAGGCAGGGGCGCAGGTTCGAATCCTGCCGGGGGCACCCACGCGGATCTGATCGCCGGCAGGTGACCGGCGGTCAGGTGCGCCTGGCCTGCTCGGGGTGCGCCGCCGGGGCGGCCCGTACGGCGGTGTGCAGGGTGTCCCGCAGGAAGGCGACCGCGCGACGCCGCCCCAGCTCGGCCGCCGCCGGGTCGTACGCCTCCGGCCGGCTGCGGTTGACGAACGCGTGCCGGGTGCCGGGGTAGGTGTACAGCTCCAGCCGCTTGGCCAGCGCCACCATCCGCCCGGCGAACTCGGCCGCCTCCTCGGGCGGCACGAACTCGTCGTCGGTGGCCAGGTGCAGCTGGACCGGCGCGGTGAGCGCGGGAAGGTCGTCCGGGAGGTAGGTGCCGTAGAACGCGACCACCGCGCCGGCCGCCGGACCCAGCCGGGCCGCGGCCCGGATCGCGAACTCGGCGCCGACGCTGAACCCCAGCACGCCGGCCGGGGCACCGCCGGCCAGCTCCTGCGCGGCGCCGACCGCGGCGGCGACCCGGGCCAGCGTGTCCTCGTCGTCCAGGCCGCGGCGCAGCTCCCGCGCCCGCACCGGGTCGTCGGTGCTGGGGCCGCCGTAGAGGTCGGGCGCCACCGTGGTCAGTCCGGCCCCGGCCAGCTCCGCGGCGAGCTGCCGGAAGTGGTCGGTGAGCCCCCACCACGAGTGCAGCAGCACCAGCGCGCCCGCCGGCCGGGCGGCCCGCTCGATCAGCGTCACGCCGGGATCCCCGTCAGGTCGTGGCGCATCACCGGTCGGCGCGGCTGCCGGCGGGCGACCTCGGTGAAGCCCTCCGCGGTCAGCAGCGAGACCCAGCCGTGATATGCCTGGGCGTCCGGGACCGGGCCGAGCGCGTCGTCGACCGGGTAGGCCTCGACCAGCTCCGCGCCGGTGTCCCGGGCGTGCCGCAGGGCGGCCCGAACCAGGCCGCGGGCGACGCCGCCCCCGCGGTGCTCGCGCCCCACGTACAGGCAGGCGAGTGACCAGACCGGCCGGTCGTCGACGCGCTTGCTCACCGGGGACCGGTCCAGCCGCGGGTAGTCCGCGCGCGGGGCGACCGACACCCACCCCGCCGGTCGCCCGTCCCGGTAGCCGATCAGCCCGGGACGGGCGTCGGAGGCGACCAGCCGGTGCAGCGCGCGCCGGTTGCCCTCCCCCCAGAGCTGCTTGCGCTCGGCCGGTGTCTGCCGGAAGAACATGCACCAGCAGCCATTGACCGAGCCCTTCCGGCCGAGCAGCTCCTGGAGGTCGGCCCAGGTCTGCTCGGTCGCGGGCCGGACCTCCAGGGCCGCCGGCCGGCACGCGGGAGTCGTCGGCATGGCCGCGATCCTGCCATGTCTGGACTGCGACACCACCCCGGGCGGGGTCAGGACACCGGCTGGCGCAGCGGCAGCAGGAACCGCTGCTCCGGGATGACCGGCCCGTTCTGGACGCCGAGCTGGGCCGCGTACAGGTCCTCGGGGACGCCGCGGACGACCACCTCGGCTGCGGACGGCGCGGTCGCGTCGTCGAACTCGACGTACACGCCCGGCGGCAGGCCGACCACGGAGAAGACCCGCTCGCCGGTCCGGACCAGCGCGAACGCGGGCCGTCCGTCCAGGCTGACCACCAGCCGGCCCGCATCCGGGCGAGTGGTGGCGACGGCCTCCCGGGCCAGCCCGCGCAGGTCGCCCTCCTGCGCGAACAGCGGCATCAGCGGGGTCGGCACGGTGAACGAGGCCGCGAACGGGGCCAGCTCGGCGTCGGTCCGCCGGTCGGCCGGCAGCGGCGGCCGGTGCCGGGAGATGCCGGCGCCGGTGGCCTCCTGCGCGGCGACCACGTCGGCCGGGAACAGGGCCAGGATCTGGTCGGTCACCTCGACGTCGACGACCAGGTGCACCCGGGTGACGTCGCTGTCGTTGCGCAGCCAGTGCGGCCGGGAGAAGTCGCCCCACCACAGCTCGCCCGGCCGCCACCGCATCCGGTCGCCGCCGACGACCATGACGACCTGCTCGTGCGTGACGATCGGCACGTGCAGCCGCAGCGAGCCGAACTGGAAGGTCGACCCGGCGTCGCTGTGCTCACCGATGTCGGACTCCGGCGGCAGCGTGAGCAGCCGGGTCAGCAGCTTCGGCGCGGGCAGCTCGGCCAGCAGCCCGGCCAGGTACGGCGCCCGGTCCAGCGCCGGCGTCGGCGCGTACGGATGCAGCACCGGGTCGGTCAGCCCGGGCCGGTCGCCGCCCGGCGAGTACAGGGTCAGGCCGGTCCAGTCGCCGTCGTGGTAGGGGCCGGGCTGCGGCACCTGCGGCAGCGACCGCAGTGCGCCCAGGTCCCGCGCCAGCAGCTCGGGGTCGTACGTGCGGGGCAGCCGCACGCCGGTCACGCGGTCAGTCATCGGTCCTCTTCCCATCGGTGCCATCGGTGCCATCGGTGCCGGGACCGGCCGCCGCCAGCGCCCGGGTCAGCTCGGCTGCGACGGCGTCCACGTGCGGGGGCCGCATCATCGAGTAGTGGTCGCCGGGCACGACGACCTCGTCCACGCCGTCGGCGAGCGGCGCGAACCGCCGGATCGGGCTCGACGCCGCGTCCTCGTCGGCCGCCCGCATCGCCAGCAGGCGGCCGGCCCACGGCCGGGCGTCGTAGCCGCGGGCGGCCCGCACGCCGGCGTCGAACGTGGCCAGCAGCCGGGTCAGCTGGCCCTGCGCGGTGTCCGGCGGCAGCACGTCCGCCGCCACCGCCTGCCGGACCACCTCGGCGGCCAGCGCCGCGCCGGTCAGCCCGCGCAGGCCGGCCGGGTCGACGACCAGCTCGCGGCCCGCGGCCCGGCCCAGCTCCCAGCCGAACCAGGCGGCGATGTCGGCCTCGTCGGCGTCCTCGAAGCCGTTGTCCAGGGCCGGCGGCCCGCCGTCGAGCACGGCCAGCAGCGCGACCTGGTCCCCGGCCGCGGACAGCTGCCGGGCCACCGCGTGCGCGGTCACGCTGCCCACGCAGTAGCCGACCAGCCGGTACGGGCCCTCCGGCTGCACCTCCCGGATGGCGGACACATACCGGGCGGCAACCTCGGCGAGGTCGGCGATCGGCTCCTGGCCCGGGTCGAGGCCGGCCGCCTGGAGCCCGTAGACGGGCTGGTCCGGTGGCAGTCGGCGGGCCAGGTCGACGTAGCTGAGCGCGTTGCCGACCGCCGGCGGCAGGCAGAACACCGGCGGCCGGGACCCGGCGGCGCGCAGTGGCACGATCGGCGACCAGCCGGCGGGCGCCGCGCCGTCCCGGAGCCGGGCCGCGACCGCCTCGACGGTGGCGCCGCCGGCGAACATGGCCGCGACCGGCAGCTCGGTGCCGAACCGCTCGGCGACCCGGCCGAGCATGCGGATCACCTGCAGCGACGTGCCGCCCAGGGCGAAGAAGTCCTCGGTCACCCCGATCGGGTGCACGCCGAGCAGCTCCTCCCACAGCGCCACCAGCTCCAGCTCGACGCCGTCGCGCGGGGCGACCCGGGTCGCCGGGCCGGACCGCCGCGGGTCAGGCGCCGGCAGCGCGGCCCGGTCCACCTTCCCGTTGCCGGTCAGCGGCAGCCGGTCCAGCCGGACCAGCACGGCCGGCACCATGTGCTCGGGCAGCCGCTGCGACAGCTCCCGGCGGACCTCGACGTCGGCGGGCACCGACGGCCCGGTCAGATAGCCGACCAGGCGCTCCCCGGCCACGGCGACGACCGCGTCGCCGATCCCGGGCAGCTCCCGCAGCGCGGACTCGACCTCGCCCAGCTCGATCCGGAAGCCGCGCAGCTTGACCTGCTCGTCGGCGCGTCCGGCGAACTGAAGGAAGCCGTTCCTCCTCCAGCGCCCGAGGTCACCGCTGCGGTACATGCGCTCGCCGGGAGCACCGAACGGGTTCGCCACGAACCGCTCGGCGGTCAT
>DATINN010000603.1:0-9089 GCA_035474175.1 Mycobacteriales bacterium
GACCTCCCGCAGCGGCAGCCGGGTGCTGTGGTTGCTGCTGCTGCTGCCGTTCCTGCTGGCCAACCTGGCCGGCTGGATGTGCTCGCCGCGGGCCCGGCGCAGCGCCCTGCACCGCTGGGCCGTCCGGGTCGGGGCCCTCGCCTTGACCCTCAACGGGCTGGTCGTGGTCGCGATGGGGACCGTCGACGTGGTGGCGTACCAGTGCGGCACCGACCCGGCGTGCCTCGGCCGGCACTGGTGGCTGGCGCCGCTGCGGGCCGTGGCCGGGCATCCCGGGCGGCAGATCCTCCTCGGCGCGCTGGTCCCGGCGTTGGGGCTGGTCCTGCTCGGGGTGCTGTCCTACCGGTCGCGGCAGCGGTACGAGTCGGTGCGGCCACCGGGGATCGGCATGCCCGGACCGCCGTCCGGGCGCAGCGCGGCGTCGCTGCCGGACGGGCTGCGCGACCCGGCGTTCTGGGACGGGGCCCGGGCGACGAAGCGGCTCGGGCGCTGCCACGTGGCGGCGTCGGTGGCGGTGCTGACCGTGCTGGTGCTGCACGCGGGCGGGCTGGTGGTCCGGCTCGGCCCGCTGTCCGGCCCGGTGCAGGTGCTGGCGCTGGCCGTGCTGGCCGGCGCCGGCGTGCTGCTGGCGTCCGAGACGGCCGCGGACGTCTGGGGCGCGGTGCTGCAGGGCGCCGCGCTGGCCGGCGGGCTGGTCGCCGCGGTCCTGCTCTGGCTCGCGCCGGCGGCCGCCGCGGTCCCCGACGGCCAGCTCCCCGGCATCCGCGAGGTCGTCAACGGCATGTACGGCGTCCTGCTCGGCTCGCTCGCCCTGGTGCTGATCGCCGTGCTCGTCCACGGCCGGGAGCCGGGGACGTTCCGCTGGGGCGCGCCGTTCGTGCTGCTGGACCTGGCCGTCGCGTTGCTGAACGCGGTCCTGCTCGGCCTCCTGGTCGGCGTGGCCGAGCTGACCGGTGCGGTGCGCTGGCAGATCGGGCCCGGTCCGGCCGGCTCCGTCTCGGTCTTCCCGGTCGTCCAGGCGGCCACGCCGTACCTGACCCTCATCCCGCTCGGCGCGGTGATCGTCTTCGCCGTCGTCGAGGCGGCCCTCTACTGGCGCGCCGGCCACGCCCAGGCCGCGGTCCGGACCGAGTACGAGGCGCTGGCCGAGCCGCCCGGGCCGGGTCCGGACGACCCGCGGGCGATCTGGATGCAGACGGCCGGACCGGCCTGGTGCCGGCGGATCGCCCGCGCCCGCCGGCTCGCCGTCACCGGCACCGATGTCTCCTACCTGCTGACCGCCATCGCGGTCGCCGGCGTCATCACGATGGTGATCGCGGAGTGGCTGATCTGGCTACGCGGCTCCAGCCCCGCCCCGGGCTCCCGCCTCACCGCGGTCGGCACCACCTTCGCCGTCGCCCTCCCGCTCGCGCTGATCGCCCTGCTCCGGTCGGGCTGGCGCAGCCTGGCCGGCCGGCGTCGCATCGGCGTCCTCTGGGACGTCGGCACGTTCTGGCCGCGCGCGTTCCACCCCCTCGCGCCCCCGTCCTACGCCGAGCGCGCCGTGCCCGACCTGCAGCGCCGGCTCTGGTGGCTGCACGACAACGGCGGCCGCGTCCTCGTCGCCGCCCACAGCCAGGGCACCGTCCTGGCCGCGGCCGCGCTCCTGCAGCAGCCGGCCCGCGCCCCCGGCTCGACCGTCGGCCTCGTCACCTTCGGCTCGCCGCTGGGCAAGCTCTACCGCTGGGGCTTCCCGGCCTGGGTCAACGACTCGGTGCTGGCCGGGCTGGCCGGCCCGGACACCACCTGGATCAACGTCCACTACGCCACGGACTACATCGGCGGCCCGGTCTTCGCCGACGCCGCCGCCGGCATCGACCGCCGCCTGCCCGATCCGCGCACCAGCCGCTACCTCTACGGGCAGCCCGCCCCCGCCATCGGAGCCCACTCCGGCTACTGGACCGACCCGGCGCTCTGGACCCTCATGGACGCCCTCGCGGCGACCCTGGCCCCGCCGGGCCCGGCATCACCGGACCCGGCGGGCGCGGCCCCGGCGGGCCCGGCGTCACCGGAAGCGGCGGAGCCGGAGGCTGTTGGTGACCACGAAGACTGAGGAGAACGCCATCGCGGCGCCCGCGATCATCGGGTTGAGCAGGCCGAGGGCGGCCAGCGGGATGCCGGCCACGTTGTAGGCGAAGGCCCAGAACAGGTTGCCCTTGATGATGGCGAGCGTCCGCCGGGACAGCCGGATCGCGTCCGCGGCCGCGCGCAGGTCGCCGCGGACCAGGGTCAGGTCGGAGGCCTCGATCGCCACGTCGGTGCCGGTCCCGATGGCGAGGCCGAGGTCGGCCTGGACCAGCGCGGCGGCGTCGTTCACGCCGTCGCCGACCATCGCGACGACGCGGCCCCGCGACTGCAGGTCCCGCACGGCGTCGACCTTGCCGGCCGGCAGCACCTCGGCGATCACCTCGTCGATGCCGACCTCGGCGGCGACCGTGTGCGCGGCGGCGGCGTTGTCGCCGGTGAGCAGCACCGGATGCAGCCCCAGCGAACGCAGCTCCCGCACGGCCCGCGCCGAGGTCGGCTTCACCGTGTCGGCGACCAGCAGCAGGCCGCGGACCGCGCCGTCCCAGCCGACCAGCACGGCGGTACGACCGGCGGCCTCGGCCGCCGCCTTCGCCTCGCCGATGGGGGCGGGCAGCGACAGATCGAGGAGCCGCTCGCGACCGACGACCACGGTGTGACCGTCGACGACACCGTGCACCCCGAGGCCGGCCGAGTTGCGGAAGCCCGACACCGCCGGCACGTCCGGCGCGGCCGCGACGATCGCCTGGCCGATCGGGTGCTCGGATCCGGCCTCCACCGCTGCCGCGTATCGCAGCACGGTGTCGCGGGACTCGCCATCCGCCGGCACGACGTCGACCAGCGCCATCCGCCCGGCCGTCACGGTACCGGTCTTGTCGAGCAGCACGGTGTCCACCCGCCGCGTCTGCTCCAGCACCTCCGGGCCGCGGATCAGGATGCCGAGCTGCGCACCCCGCCCGGTGCCGACCATCAGCGCGGTCGGCGTGGCCAGCCCCAGCGCGCACGGGCAGGCGATCACGAGCACCGCGACCGCCGCCGGGAACGCGGCGGTCGGCTCGACCAGCAGCCAGACCAGCAGCGTCAGCACCGCGATCCCGATCACCACGGGCACGAACACCGCCGAGACCCGGTCGGCCAGCCGCTGCACCGCCGCCTTGCCGGCCTGCGCCTCCTCGACCAGCCGCGCCATCTGCGCCAGTTGCGTGTCGCCGCCGACGCGGGTCGCCCGCACCAGCAGGCGGCCGCCGGCGTTGACGGTCCCACCGGCCACGGTGTCACCCGGACCGACCTCGATCGGCACGGACTCGCCGGTGAGCATGCTGGCGTCGACCGCCGACGTCCCGTCGACGACCGCGCCGTCGGTGGCGATCCGCTCCCCGGGCCGGACCACGAACTCGTCGCCGACCCGCAGCGCGTCGACGGGGAGGCGCACCTCCGCACCGTCCCGCAGCACCGCGACATCCTTGGCCCCGAGCCGCAGCAGGGCGCGCAGCGCGTCGCCCGAGCGCCGCTTCGCCCGCGCCTCCGCGTACCGGCCCGCGAGCAGGAACGCCGTCACCCCGGCCGCGGTCTCCAGGTAGATCGTGCCGGTCGGGTCGCCACGCGAGGGCAGCCAGCGGAACCCCTCGGCCATCCCGGCCTCGCCCGCGGTCCCGAAGACCAGCGCGTACACGGACCAGAGGTACGCCGCGAGCGTCCCCATCGAAATCAGCGTGTCCATCGTCGCGGCGCGATGCCGCAGATTGGCCCAGGACGCACGGTGGAACGGCAGCCCGGCCCAGGCGACGATCGGGGTCGTGAGGACCAGCGACACCCACTGCCACCCGTCGAACTGCAGCGCCGGGATCATCGACAGCGCGACCACCGGCACGGCCAGCACCACCGCGACGATCAGCCGCAGGCGCAGCGTCCGGGACTCGTCCGGCGCGTCCGGCTCCGGCACCCGGGCCGTGTAGCCGGCCGCCTCGACGGTCGCGACCAGGTCGTCCTCGCGGACGGAGGCCGGGAAGCTGACCCGGGCCTTCTCGGTGGCGTAGTTCACCGAGGCGGTCACACCGTCCAGCTTGTTGAGCTTGCGCTCGACCCGGTTGGCGCAGGACGCACAGGTCATCCCGCCGATCGCCAGCTCCAGCTCGCGGTCGGCCCGGGACGGGGTGCGTTGCGTCGAGGTCATCGGACCGGCTCGATCACCTGGTAGCCGGCCTCGGCCACGGCCGCGCGCACGGCGCCGTCCTCGGCCGCGCCGGTCACGGTCAGCCGGCCGGTGGCGAGGTCGACCTCGACCGCGGTCACACCGGGCACCTCGGAGACCTCCTCGGTCACCGAGCGGACGCAGTGCTCGCAGGTCATGCCGGAGACCGCGTACGTGCTGGTCATCGATGTTCCTTCCGTCGTCTGTCGCAACCTGTGTCTGTCGCGACTCGCTGTTGCCTGAAGCGACTGGCCGCCGCGACCTGTTGGCGTCGGGGCGACTTGCTGGCGTTGGAGCGACTTGCTGGTGTCGGGGCGACTCGCTGTCGTCGGGGCGACTCGCCGTTGTCGGAGCGACTCGCCGTCAGGAGCGGACGAGGCGGGCGATCGCCTCGGACGCCTCGCGGACCTTGTCGTCCGCCTCCTTGCCGCCGCGGGCGGCCGCGTCCAGCACGCAGCCGGCCAGGTGCTCGTCGAGCAGCTCGAGCGAGAACGACTGCAGCGCGCGCGTCACCGCGGAGACCTGGGTGAGGACGTCGATGCAGTACTTGTCCTCCTCGACCATCCGCTGCAACCCCCGGACCTGCCCCTCGATCCGGCGAAGCCGGCGGAGGTGATCGTCCTTGCGCGCGCTGTACCCGGCCATGTCCACACCATACCCCCCTAGGGTAGGTGCCGCCACCGGGCGGACCGGGTCATGCGTGCGGCGGGCGGGTGGTCCGGCTCAGCGGGAGCGCGGCGCGTACATGATCACCGCGACGCCGAGGAGGCAGATGAGCGCGCCGGCGATGTCGTACCGGTCGGGCCGGAACCCGTCGACGACAACTCCCCAGGTCAGCGAGCCGGCCACGAAGATCCCGCCGTACGCGGCCAGGATTCGGCCGAAGTTGGGGTCCGGTTGCAGGGTGGCGACGAAGCCGTAGATCCCGAGCGCGACGAGGCCGGCGCCGACCCAGGCCGGCCCGCGGTGCTCGCGCACGCCTTGCCAGACCAGCCAGGCCCCGCCGATCTCCGCCAGCGCCGCCACCACGAACAGCACCAACGACCGCCCCACCGTCACACGGCGAGCCTAGGAGCCCCCGGTTGCCACCCGGTCACCGCCGACGTGGCGGCGCACTTCCGGCGAGCACCGACAGCGACCGAACCACCGATATGCAAGACCGTCCGCCACATCGGCGCCCGCAGCGGGCCGATCAGATCAGCCGCTACGAGCGGTCACCCGCCGCCCGCACGGCCCGCTCACCAGCCCCAGCAGACCCGAGCATCGGCGCCCGCACCGAGCGGACCAGAGCAGCGGTGCGAGCCGTGACGCCGCCCGCACCGGCCGGGTCGCCGGCACCGAGCGGACCCGATCACCGGCGGCCGCGCCAGCCGCTTACCGGCGGCGGCCCCGGTCCTTGTCGCCGTCGTCCTTGCCACCGGAGCCACCGGAGCCACCGGAGCCGCCCGACCCGCCCGACCCGCCGAAGCCGGCGCGGCGGAGCGCGTCCGCCATCGCACCGTTCGGCTCCGGACGCCCGCGCCGGTCACCCCCGCGCTCGCCGCCCGGCCGCCCGCCGGACCCACGACCAGCGCCGCGCTCGCCGTCCGGGCGCCCACCGGATCCACCACGGTCACCGCCGGGCCGCCCACCGGAGCCCGGACCGCCGCGGCGGTCATCGGGTCGCCCGCCGGACCCCCGCCGGTCATCGGGCCGACCGGAGCCACGCCGATCGTCAGGTCGACCAGATGCGGGCCGATCGTCAGGTCGACCAGATGCGGGCCGATCGTCAGGTCGACCGGATGCGGGCCGATCGTCGGGCCGACCCGCGCCGCGCCCGTGCTCGCCACCCTGTCCCCGTCCGCGACCGCCCGGACCGCCCCGCCGCTCACCGGCACCACGCTCGTCCGGCGCGCCGCCGCCGGCCGACACCTGCTCCGCCCCGGACGCAGCACCCTCCGGACGCCCCCGACCGCCGGGAGCACCGCCCCGGCCACCACGCCCGCGCCGACCCGGGCCGCCGCCTCGCTCGGCCGAAGCCGTCCCGGCCGCGGCCACGCCGTCCCCGGTCGCGTCGGCGCCGGCCACCCCCGCGACCGCACCCTCCGCGGGACCACCGGCCCGCCCCCGGGGACCACCGCCGCTCCCGCGACGGCCGCCACGTCCGGGGCCGCCCGGACGCCCGCCCGGACGCCGATCGTCGCGCTCGCCCCGCGGCCTGCGCGCCGTCTCCTCCTCCAGCCGCAGCGTGAGCGCGATCCGGTTGCGCTCGACGTCGACGCTGAGCACCTTGACCCGGACCACGTCGCCGGACTTGACCACGTCCCGCGGGTCCGCCACGTACTGCGCGGACATCGCCGAGACGTGGACCAGCCCGTCCTGGTGCACGCCCACGTCGACGAACGCCCCGAAGGCGGCCACGTTGGTGACGACGCCCTCCAGCACCATCCCGGGCTGCAGGTCGGCGACCTTCTCCACGCCCTCGGTGAACGTCGCGGTCCGGAACTCCGGCCGCGGGTCCCGACCGGGCTTCTCCAGCTCGGACAGGATGTCGGTCACCGTGGGAAGCCCGAAGAAGTCGTCCACGAACGCCGCCGGCTCCAGGCTTCGCAGCACCGGGGTGTTGCCCAGCAGCGACCGCACGTCGGTCCCGGTCGCGGCGACGATCCGCCGTACGACCGGGTAGGACTCGGGGTGCACGCTCGACGCGTCGAGCGGGTCGTCCCCGCGTACCCGCAGGAAGCCGGCGCACAGCTCGAACGCCTTCGGCCCGAGCCGTGGCACCTCCTTCAGCGCCGTCCGGGCCGGGAACGGCCCGTTGCCGTCGCGGTGGATGACGATGCTCTCCGCCAGCGCCCGCCCGACGCCGGAGACCCGGGTCAGCAGCGGCACCGAGGCGGTGTTGACGTCCACGCCGACTGCGTTGACGCAGTCCTCCACCACCGTGTCCAGCGCCCGGGACAGGACCGGCTCCGGGATGTCGTGCTGGTACTGCCCCACCCCGATGGACTTCGGGTCGATCTTGACCAGCTCGGCCAGCGGGTCCTGCAGCCGCCGGGCGATCGACACCGCCCCGCGCAGCGAGACGTCCAGCTGCGGCAGCTCGGCCGACGCGTACGCCGAGGCCGAGTAGACCGACGCCCCCGCCTCCGACACCACGATCTTGGTCAGCGGCAGCTCGGGGTTGCGGCTGATGAGCTCACCGGCGAGCTTGTCGGTCTCCCGGGACGCGGTGCCGTTGCCGATCGCGATCAGCTCGACCTTGTGCTCGGCGGCCAGCCGGGCCAGCGTCGCCAGGGCCGCGTCCCACTGCCGGCGCGGCTCGTGCGGGTAGATCGTGTCGGTGGCGACGACCTTGCCGGTGCCGTCGATCACGGCGACCTTCACGCCGGTCCGCAGGCCCGGGTCGAGCCCCAGCGTCGGTCGCGCCCCGGCCGGCGCGGCCAGCAGCAGGTCACGCAGATTGTTGGCGAACACCCGCGTCGCCTCGTCCTCGGCCCGCTGCCGCAGCCGGCCGCGCAGGTCGAGGTCGAGCCGGACCAGCAGCCGGGTCCGCCAGGCCCAGCGGACGGTCTCGGCCAGCCACCGGTCGGCCGGGCGGCCCTGGTCGGACACCCCGAACCGGGCCGCGACCCGGGCCTCGAACGGCCCCGGGCCCTCGCCCGAGACCGGCGCGTCGACCGGGTCCAGGTCGAGGTCGAGGACGTCCTCCTTCTCGCCCCGGAAGAGGGCCAGGATCCGGTGCGAGGGCAGCTTGCCCAGCGGCTCGGCGAACTCGAAGTAGTCCGAGAACTTCGCCCCGGCCTGCTCCTTGCCCTCCTTGACCTTGGACACGGCCCGGCCCTGCGACCACATCAGCTCGCGCAGCTCGCCGACCAGGTCGGCGTCCTCACCGAACCGCTCGGCCAGAATCGCCCGGGCCCCGTCCAGCGCCGCCGCACCATCGGCGACCTCGGCCGTCACGAAGCCCGCGGCCGCGGTCTGCGGGTCGGTGGCCGGGTCGCCGAGCAGCAGCTCGGCCAGCGGCTCCAACCCCTGCTCGCGGGCGATCTGGGCCTTCGTCCGCCGCTTGGGCTTGAACGGCAGGTAGATGTCCTCCAGCCGGGCCTTCGACTCCGCACCCAGGATCTGGGCCTCGAGCGCGTCGTCCAGCTTGCCCTGGGACCGGACCGACTCCAGGATCGCGGCCCGGCGCTCCTCCAGCTCCCGCAGGTAGCCCAGGCGCTCCTCCAGCGTCCGCAGCTGGGCGTCGTCGAGCGCGCCCGTGACCTCCTTGCGGTAACGCGCGACGAACGGCACCGTCGCCCCGCCGTCGAGCAGCTCGACAGCGGCGGTGACCTGTCCTTCGCGCACGCCGAGCTCATCCGCGATGCGGCGGGTGACCGTGGTCTGCTCCTTCACTGGCACGAACGCGACCCTATAGGCGCCGCGCCACGGCTGCGTCCGGCTGTCCACAGGCCGCAGCTCTGTCCACAGGTCAGGAACTGCCCCTGTCAGGGCTGCAGGACCTCCGGCAGTCTCGAACCGCGCGAGAGCAGGTGCGCGAACCAGGTCAGGAGGCCGAGGCTGATGAGCGAGAGCACGATGTACACCGGGATGGTGCCGACGCTGTCCCAGGTCGTGTGCAACGCCACAGCCAGGACGAACACGGCCAGGAAGCGCAGCACCGCGCCGCCCTTCCACCCGTGGTCGGCCGCATACCACAGCGCTGTCGCCGTGAGCCCGGTCCAGGCCATGTGCGCGGCCGGGCTCAGCAGGCCCCGCAGCAACAGGATGCTCTCGACCGCGGCGACGTTGCCCTGCGACTGGATCAGCGTGACGAACGCGTATCCCATCGTCTCCAGGGCGGCGAAGC
>DATINN010000604.1:0-2762 GCA_035474175.1 Mycobacteriales bacterium
GGCAGGGGGTCGCCCGCCGGTCACCCGGCGGGGTCACCACGCTGGTCACCCGGCGGGGTCACCACGCTGGTCACCAGCGGGGGCCACCGCCCTGGACCTCGCGGACGGCCGGGCGCACGTCGACCAGGTAGACGATCGACGCGACGATGCCGGCCAGGCCGAGGATGCCGAGCGGGCCGAAGAGCAGGCCGACGACCAGCGCGATCGCGGTGATGGCGAGCCAGGCCGGCTTGGTCAGCTTGCCCGCCGCCTCGAACGCCTTCGTCGGCCGCATGACGCAGTCGATCAGGGCCCAGCCCTGCATCACCACGATGGCGAGCGACAGGATGGACAGCAGCGCGTTGTTGAGGCCGAACACCCTGTCAGGGTAACCGCTCCGGCGTACCACTTGATACGCCCTTGGTAAACGCACAGGAGTCCCGGCCCGCAGTGGGCCGGGACTCCGGTGCGTCGGGGCCGGGGCCCCGGGGTGGAGCTAGCTCTTCGGGGTGCGCTTGGCCGGGGCCTTGCGCGCGGTCGACGGGGTCGCCTTGGCGGTGCTCGCCTTGGCCGCCGGCTTCGCGGCGGGCTTGTCGGTCGACCGCGTGGCCGGCTTGCGGGTCGTCGCCGGGCCCGGCTTGGTGACCTTCTCCTCGGCCGCGGCGACGGTCCCGCCCGCGTCGGCCACCAGCTCCTGCGCCTTCTCGAAGGTCTCGGCGACCTCCGGGCTGCGGCGCAGCCGCCGGACCACCAGCTCGCCGCGGTGCGCGAGCGTCTCGTAGGTCTCCTTGGCCTGGGCCGCGTACGTCCCGTAGGCCTTCAGGCCCTCGGCCGTCGCGTTCTCCACGGCCTCTCGGACCACGGCCGGGTCGAACTGGCCGGTCTGCAGCTTGCGGATCCGGGTCTGGACCTCGGCCGGGAGCTGGGTCAGCTGCTGCTGCAGCTGGCTGGCGGCGAGCTCGCCGGCGCCGACCACTGCGTACCAGGGCTTGCGGGCCTCGTCGAGGGCGACCTTGCCCTGCTCCAGGACGGTCTCGCCGACCTTGCGGACGTCATCGGTGATGGGCATCGCTGTTCTCCTCGTCAGATTCAGCCAGGTCGGCGCCGGCGGCCTCGCGGGCCGCGTTCTCACGCCGGAAGGACTCGTAGATCTCGAGCAGCACCTGCTTCTGCCGCTCGGTCAGGCCGGTGTCGCCGAGCAGCGAGGCGGTGACGGTGTCGTCCCCGACGCGCTCGTCCAGGATCCCGGCCTGCACGTACAGCTGCTCGGCGGAGATCCGCAGCGCCTTGGCGATCTGCTGCAGGATCTCGGCGGACGGCTTGCGCAGCCCGCGCTCGATCTGGGACAGGTACGGATTCGACACGCCGGCGGCCTTGGCCAGCTGGCGCATCGACACCTGCGCGGCATGGCGCTGCTCGCGGATGTAGTCCCCGACGTCGCGCAGCACCATGACCACGACACTACGTCGTAGTGCTAGCTGTTGCAAGCACCCAGCTAGCACCGGGCGGGTGGGATGCGTCACGGGAATCCGGCGCCGCGCACGTGTTCGTCACCCAGGCCGAGGCCCAGGGGCTGAGCACGCACCAGATGGGCGGGTTCGACCGGGCCGCGGCGGCGGAGCTGTTCGGCATCGACCCGCGCTTCACGCCGGTCGTCGTCGTCGCCGTCGGCGTACGGCAGGAGGAGCACGGCCTGCCCGAGGACCTGGCCGCCCGCGAGTCGGCCGCCCGCGACCGGCTCCCGCTCTCCGATCTCGTCCTCACCCCCGCCGCGCCCGCCCTCCGCAGGACCGCCTGACGCGCGCCGCCGCCCGCGCGGGACCTGCGGGACCGGCCGGACAGCGCGGCGCCGGGCGAGCGCCCCGCGGGGGCGGCGCAGGCGCCATACTGCGGGGGTGAGCGGACCCGTGGACACGGCGGACGCACCCGTCGACGACGCCGCCGATGCGCCGGCCGCGCCCTGCGTCGAGATCGGCGACAGCCGCGAGTCCCGGGTCGGGGCGGTCCCGGTCCGCCGGGCGCTGCCCCGCCGGCACCGCCGCACGGTCGGGCCGTGGTGCTTCGCCGACCACATGGGCCCGGTCCAGGTCACCGAGAAGCACGGCCTCGACATCGGCCCGCACCCGCACACCGGCCTGCACACCGTGACCTGGCTCATCGCCGGGGACGTGCTGCACCGCGACAGCCTCGGCACCGAGCAGCTGATCCGGCCGGGCCAGCTCAACCTGATGACGGCCGGCCGCGGGGTGTCGCACTCCGAGGAGGCCACCTCCAGCTACCGCGGGACGCTGCACGGCGTGCAGCTGTGGGTGGCCCAGCCGCAGGGGACCCGCTTCGGCGAGCCGGCCTTCGCCCACCACCCGGTGCTGCCCCGGACCGAGCTGGACGCGTCCACGCTGACCGTGCTGGCCGGTTCGTTCGCCGGCATCACCTCGCCGGCCCGGCAGGACAGCCCGCTGGTCGGGGTGGACGCCGTGGTCCGGCCCGGGATCTCGGTCTGGCCGCTGCGGGCCGACTTCGAGCACGGGCTCGTGGTGCTCTCCGGCGAGGTCGCGATCGACGGGCGGCCGGTGAGCACGGACCGCTTCGCCTACCTCGGGCTGGGCCGGGACGAGCTGGTGCTGGACGTGGTCGAGCCGGCCCGGGTGCTGCTGCTGGGCGGGGTCCCGTTCGGCGAGCCGATCCTCATGTGGTGGAACTTCGTGGCCCGCACGCGCGAGGAGATCACCGGCGCGTACGCGCAGTGGAAGGCCGAGGACGGCCGCTTCGGCGAGGTGCACTCC
>DATINN010000605.1:0-3376 GCA_035474175.1 Mycobacteriales bacterium
GGCCGCTGACCCGCTCCAGCTCGTCGTGGTCGAGCCAGCCGTCGCAGGCCACGTTGGCCGGCCCGTCCAGCACCCCGGCCGGGGCCAGCGCGGCCAGCTCGACCGCGGCGGCCAGATCGCTGACGTGGCAGAACTGCCAGCGGGTGTCGGCGCCGCGGATGCGCAGCAGCCGGGGCGCGCTCAGCAGCGCCGCCATCGGCTCCCGGTCGCCGGCGCCCAGCACCACCGCCGGCCGCAGCACGGTCACCGCCAGCCCGCGGTGGCTGCGCCGGGAGCCGGCCGCGATCCGCTCGATCTCCAGCAGGTCGCCGACCGCGCTGGACTCGGGCATCGCCCGCAGCGGCGCGTCGTCGTCCAGCGGCACCGGGTTGTCCGCGTACGCGCCGTAGACCAGGGCGCTGCTCAGCACCACCACCCGCCGCACGCCGGCCGCGAACGCCGCCGTGATCGCGGTCTGCGCGGCCCGGGTGTTGCGCTGGCGCTGCCCGTCCCGGTCGGGGTCGGGGGTGAGGTCGACGGCGCAGTGGGCCACCGCCGTGACCCCGGCGAACGCCGCGGTCAGGCCGGGGTCGAGCCCGTCGACCTGGTGCCACTCGGCGGTGGCGCCGGGCGGGCGCGGGCCGTCGTCGATGCCGACGGTCCGGGCCACCCGGGGGGAGCCGGCCAGGTGCGCGAGCACGGCCGCGCCCGCGCCGGAGCCGGCGCCGGTGACGGCGATCACGGCGCCCTCGTTTCGCCGTGGGCGTACGGGCCCGGGCACGTCGGTCTCCTCCCGATCGTCAGGACTACCGTGGGGAGCATGGCAGCGCGAGGAGGTCGCTGGTGACCGACGTCCCGTTCGGGTTCGGCTTCGGGCCGAACCGCGACGATCCGGGATCCGGCTCGTCCGGATCCGGCGACCTGCCCTTCGGACCGTTCGGACCCGGGTTCGGGGCCGGCGGTCTGCCCGACGACCTGGCCGGGAAGGCGCCGCTGTTCGCGGCGCTGCAGCAGATGCTGTCCGCGCAGAGCGGCCCGGTGAACTGGGAGCTGGCCAAGCAGATGGCCGTCTCCGCGCTGTCGGCCGGGCACCGCTCGCCGACGCCGGTGGAGCGCTCGCAGATCGCCGAGGCGATCCGGCTGGCCGACCACTGGCTCGACCCGGCGACCTCGCTGCCCTCCGGGGTGACCGCGATCGAGTCGTGGTCGCGGGTGGAGTGGGTCGAGCGCACGCTGCCGGCCTGGGCCCAGCTCTGCGACCCGGTCGCGTCCCGGGTGGTCGGGGCGATGGGGTCGATGGTCCCGGAGGAGGCCGCGGCCGAGGCCGGGCCGCTGCTGGGCATGGTCGGGCAGGTCGGCGGGCTGATGTTCGGCGCGCAGGTCGGGCAGGCCGTGGCCAAGCTGGCCGGCGAGGTCCTGACCAGCACGGACGTGGGCCTGCCGCTCGGTCCGGCCGGCGTCGCGGCGCTGCTGCCGGACAACATCGCCGCCTTCGGGCAGGGGCTGGAGCGGCCCGCGGACGAGGTCCGGCTGTTCCTGGCGCTGCGCGAGGCCGCCTACCACCGGCTGTTCAAGCACGTGCCCTGGCTGCGGCAGCGCCTCTTCGACGCCGTCGATGCGTACGCGCGGGGCATCACCGTCGACCGCGACGCGATCGAGCGGGCGATGACCGACATCGACCCGCAGGATCCGGAGAGCATGCAGAAGGCCCTGCAGGGCGGCATGTTCGAGCCGTCGGTGACGCCGGAGCAGCAGGTCGCGCTGGCCCGGCTGGAGACGCTGCTGGCGCTGGTCGAGGGCTGGGTCGACGACGTCGTCGGGGCCGCCGCGGCCGACCGGCTGCCCGGTGACGAGGCGCTGCGGGAGAACCTGCGACGGCGCCGGGCCACCGGCGGGCCGGCCGAGCAGACCTTCGCCACGCTGGTCGGGCTGGAGCTGCGGCCGCGCCGGCTGCGCGAGGCGTCCACGCTGTGGCGGACGCTGCGGGAGCAGCAGGGTCCGGACGGGCGCGACGAGCTGTGGAAGCACCCCGACCTGCTGCCGGCGGCCGACGACCTGGACGACCCCGAGGGGTTCGTCCGGCGCAGCGGCGAGGCCGACGAGATCGACCCGGGCTCGGCCTGAGCCTCACCGGCCTTCTCAGCGTCCCGGCCTGATCCTTCGGGTCGGTCGGATCTTCAGCGGCTGAGCAGGGCCCGGGTCGACTCCCAACCCTCCAGGTCGGGGTCGAGGCCGGACAGGTCCTCGCGCCGGCGCAGGCGCCGCCAGGACGGGGTGATGACCAGGTCGGCCGGGGTGGGCGCGGCCGCCTTGAGGCGCTCCACCGCGTACGGCTCGTCGAGATCGACGTCGACCGGCAGCCAGGCCGGCACCGGCAGCCGGGCGGCCAGCGCGATCAGCCCGCCGCCCTCGGCCGGGGCCGCTGCCACCGGCGCGGTCGACAGCGCCGAGAACGGCTTCGCCACCAGCAGCCCGGGCAGGTCGGGCGCGTCGGCGACGAACACCCCCGCCTCCTCGTAGCCGCGCGCGGTCAGCTCGGCGAACACCTCCGACGGCCGGCCCAGCCGGGTCTCCAGCACCGGCGTGCCCGGCCAGACGACGTCCTCGGCGTCCGCGACCCGGTCCGGCGCGGCCGCCACCACCGGGTCCAGCCCGGGCAGGTCCGCGAGCAGGTCGGCGACGTCCTCGGCCAGGGCCCGGGCGAACGCGTCCGGCGCGATCCCGGGCGGGCAGGCCCGGGCCGCCGGAGGCCCGGACAGCAGCAGCACCGCGGCGCGCCGGGTCACCCGTCGGTCCCGGCGTCGACCTCGGCGGCGGGCATCTCGTCGTCCTCCGACGGGTCGAGGTGCGCGGCGGCCGCGACGCCTTCCAGGTAGCCCCGGGCCCGCTCGGTGCGGGGGAAGCGGCCGACCAGGTCCCAGAAGTCGGCCCCGTGCCCGGGCACCAGCAGGTGGGCCAGCTCGTGCACCAGCACGTAGTCCAGGACCCAGCTCGGCATGTCCCGCAGCCGGATCGAGACCCGGATCGAGCCGTCGGTCGGGGTGCAGGATCCCCAGCGGGAGGCCATGTTGGACACCCAGCGCACGCTGGTCGGCTGCGCCTTCCCGTCGAGCACGGCCGCCGACAGCTGCCGGGCCCGGGTCAGCAGGGCCTCGTCGCTGCGCCGCGGCCCGCGCTCCCGGCGGGCATCGCGGGCCTGCAGCCGGGCGACCATCTCCGCGACCCAGCGACGCTCCTCCGCCTTGCTGAACCGGGCCGGGATGAGGACGACGGTCGTGTTCCCGTCCCGGTACGCGGACACGGTGCGACGCCGGCGCGCGCTGCGCCGCACTTCGACGGCGGGCGCGGCCCGGTCGACGGCAAGCGTACGAGCCACACAGGAACGGTAGCGGGCGGC
>DATINN010000606.1:0-3692 GCA_035474175.1 Mycobacteriales bacterium
TCCACGAGCTGTGAATCGACCGGCACGACCACGTGCACTGCCCGGTATCCGTGACTGGGCGCCACCCTGCGGTCGAAGACCTTCGCCCCCGGGAAGTGCGCCTCGATCCGCTCGACGATGCGATCCTGCTCGGTCCGGGTCAGGTGACTGACGATGCGGAGGCCGGCGATGTCCTGGACCTGGCTGAGCCGTGCCGATTCGCGCCGGAGCTTGTCGACAATGCTGTTGATCGTCTTCAGCCGTCGGGCCTGGACGGTGCCGCCGATCTCCGACAGGCCGCTGGTGGCCGCGTCCATGGCGGCTCGGCGTTCCTCGCGGAAGCCGGACAGCAGCCGCAGATCCTCATCGCTCGGGACGTCGGCCTTCCGGAGGCGCTCGCCGAGCTTGTCGACCTGCGTCTTGGACAGCGTCACGCCGGTGCGGTCAGCCTTCGCTGACGAGGGGGCTGCTGGCGACCTCGGTGCCGTCGTCGAGGGCGGCGATGGCGAAGTCGGCGAACGCGTTGGGCGCGACCCGCTGCAGCTCGCGCAGGCAGGCCACGGCCAGCTCGCGGATCTCCACGTCGGCGTGCTCGGTCGCGCGCATGGCCACGAAGTGCCGCCAGGCCCGGTAGTTGCCGGTCACCACGATCTTGGTCTCGGTCGCGTTGGGCAGCACCGAGCGGGCCGCCTGCCGGGCCTGCTTGCGCCGCAGCGTCGCGTTGCCGACGTCCGCGAACCGCTTCTCCAGCCCCTCCAGCAGCTCCGTGTACGCCGCCAGCGACGCCTCCGTGGCCTCGACGAACTTCGCGTGCAGCTCCGGGTCGGCCGCGATCACGTCCGGCTCGACCATCGCCGCGTCCCGCTCGGGGACGTAGCGCTGGGACAGCTGCGAGTAGGAGAAGTGGCGGTGCCGGATCAGCTCGTGGGTCAGCGACCGGGACACCCCGGTGAGGTAGAAGGTGACCGACCCGTGCTCCAGCACGGACAGGTGGCCGACCTCGAGGATGTGGCGCAGGTAGCCGGCGTTGGTCGCGGTCCGCGGGTTGGGCTTGGCCCAGCTCTGGTAGCAGGCCCGCCCGGCGAACTCGGCCAGCGCCTCACCGCCGCCGGCGTCGGTCTCCCACGGCACCTCCGGCGGCGGCTCGAAGTGCGTCCAGGCGATCGCCCGGACTCCCAGCGGCTCGATCGCGGACATGCCGGCGAGCCTAACCCGCGGACGCCGCCGGACCGCTCAGCAACCCCGCAGCAGCGTCAGCGGCCCCAGCCACCGGTACGCCCGCTCGTGGTAGTCCAGCGTCAGCCGCATCGCCGGCCCGGAGTCGGTGAACAGCCGGTCGGTGACGAGCGCGTCCAGGTGGTGGTAGTCGGCGGCCGTCCCGTCGGTGTCCGGCTCCAGCCGCACGGTGAACCGGCCCAGGTCGGCGCAGTAGCGGCCCAGGATCAGCCCGATCGCCTGCCGGGCGACCGCGGCGGTGGGCGGCCCGATCGGCGGCAGCGGGCCGGAGAGCAGGTCGCCGGTCTGGGCCGGGTCCGGGATCGGCGTCCGGCCGGGCAGCCGGTCGAAGGTCGGCGGCGGCGGCACCGGGGTCGGCGTGGCCGCCGCGGCCGGCCGGTCGACCGCGGGCGTGTCCACGGTCAGCCGCAGCAGCACCAGCGCGGCGACCGCGGCCAGCACGGCCGCCGCGACCCGCACCCCGCGCCGGTCCCAGGACCGGGCCGGCCGCCGCGGCCGGGACGGACCCGAGGACAGCAGATCCACCCCGCCAGCGTTGCACACGCCCGTCCGCCGCACCCGCAGTACGCTGCCGCCATGACCGAGCCCCGGAAGCGGAACATCCGCTGGGGCCTGCTGTCCCTGCTGTTCCTCGGGATCGCGCTGGTCTGCATCCTGGTGTCCAACGGCCAGGGCACCTACAACGCGATCACGCTGACCGGCCTGGTCGTCGGCTTCGCCGGCGCGGCCTACTGCTCCTACAAGGGGATCAAGAACTTCAGCTGGCTGCCCCGCTAGCAGCCGCGGAGCAGCGCGACCGGCCCGGTCCAGAGGTAGTGGTCGCCGGTCCAGTCCAGGGTGAGCATCAGGGCCGGCGTGCTGGACCCGCGCTCGATCCGGAACACCGCGACGGTCAGGTGCTCCCAGTCCGGGTCGACGCCCGCTCCCGCCGACCCGAGCGGGTACGCGTACGCCGCCGGGTCCAGGCAGTAGCGCCCGAGCACGAGCCCGACGGCCAGGCCGGCGGCGGCCCGGCCGGGCGGTCCCGGGAGCCCGGCCGCCGGCAGGTCCCCGACCAGCTGCTCCCCGGCGACCGCCGGGTCCGGGATCGGGGTGCGCCCCGGGAGCCCGTCGTACGGCGGGGTGGGTGTCGGGGACGCGGACAGCGCCGCCCGCCGGGCCGCCTCGGTCGGCGACGGCGACGAGGTCGAGCGGGCCAGCAGCACGGCGGCGGCGGCCGCCACCAGGACGACCGCCGCCACCCGTACGCTCCGCCGCCGCCAGGCCCGGACGACCCTGGAGGGCCGGCCCGGACCGGACGACAGGAGGTCCAGGGCCTAGGCCGTGTCTCTCGGCCGGCTGGCGGCGCGGACGACGCCCAGATGACGACCGGCGGCGTTGTCGGGGATCGACCGATACAAGCCCGGTATCGGCCGACCCCTCCGCCTTGCCGGACGCCATCTGGACGCCGTCCGCATCCACCGCCGGCCGAGAGACACGGCCTAGCCCTTGACCGACCCGGCCGTGAGGCCGCGGACGAAGTAGCGCTGCAGGGACAGGAACACGATCAGCGGGATCACCATCGACAGGAACGCGCCGGCGGTGAGCAGCTGCCAGCCCTGGTTCTGCTGGCCGATCAGGCCCTGCACCTGGAGCGTGAGGGTCCCGTTGTCACCCGGGCCCAGGAAGATCAGCGCCACCAGCAGGTCGTTCCAGGTCCAGAGGAACTGGAAGATCGCGAACGACGCCAGCGCCGGCACCGACATCGGCACGATCAGCCGCCAGAACGTCTGGAAGTGGCTGGCACCGTCGATCTTCGCCGACTCGATCACCCCGCGCGGCAGCGTCGCCATGTAGTTGCGGAGCAGGAAGATCGCCAGCGGCATGCCGAACCCGATGTGGGCCAGCCACACCGCCGGGAACGTGCCGGTCAGCCCGAGCGAGCCGTAGATCTTCAGCATCGGCACGAACGAGACCTGGTTGGGCACCACGATCAGCGCCACGATGATGATGAAGATCGTGTCCCGGAACGGGAACGACATGAACGTGAACGCGTACGCCGCGAAGGCCGCGATCATCACCGGGATGATCGTCGCCGGCAGGCTGACCGCGAGGCTGTTGAGGAACGCGTTCCCGCCGCCCTCGCGCAGCACCTGATCGTAGTTGGTGAACGTCCAGTTGCTGAACGGCTTGGTGATGACCGTCCACCAGCCGGAGTCGTTCGCCGCGTCCTGGGTGCGGAAGGACGTGATGAGCAGGCCGACGGTCGGGACGACCCAGAGCACGCACACCACGATCATCGTGATGCGGACGCCCCAGCCGGCCCGGCTCAGCACCGGGGCGGTGTCGGTCTTGCGCGGGAACGCCCGGCCGAGCCGGCCCGGGCCCTCGATCGGCGGAGTGATCGTGCCGGTGCTGGTCATCGCGCCGCCTCCTGCGCCCGGAAGTTCTTCACCTGGTAGAGCATCAGCGGGACGATCGCGACCACCAGGATCACC
>DATINN010000607.1:0-2504 GCA_035474175.1 Mycobacteriales bacterium
GGGTGGCCGACTCTCCCGGCCCCGACCGCCCGGCCGGGCGGGGCTCAGGTGGGTGGGGTGAGCAGGGATACCGGCTCGCCCTGCCAGTCGGGCGGGATCACCGCGAAGGCATCCGCGAGGGCGGCGCCCCACAGCGAGCCCGGGCGGTCGAGGCCGACGGCCTCGACCGCACCCTCCGGCCGGCACCGGACCGGCAGGATCCGGGTCGGCGGCGCCGCCACCGGCCCGGGCCGCCGGCCCATCTCCGGCGCGCCGCCGACCAGCCGCGCCGTCGGCAGCTCCGGCAGCGGCCGGCCGGTGAGCCCGGCCAGCAGCGGCCCGAGCACGGTCAGCACCCCGACCAGCGCCGCGTACGGGTAGCCGGGCAGCACCACCACCGGCCGCCCGTCCGGCAGCACGGCCAGCCGCTGCGGCCCGCCCGGCCGGCAGTCGACCTTGTCCACCAGCACCTCGGCCCCGAGCGCCCGCAGTGCCGGCACGACCAGGTCCTTCGGCCCGCCGCCGGCGCCCCCGCAGGTCAGGATCAGCTCCCCCGGCGCCGCCGCGATCACCGCGGCCACGTCGTCGGTCGCGCTGTCCGCGACCCGCCGCGGCGGCAGCAGCCGGCCGCCGAGCCCGCGGACCCAGCCCGGCAGCGCCGGGCCCAGCGCGTCCCGCACCAGCCCCCGGTGCGACCCGCCGGCCTGCACGATCTCGTCCCCGGTGATGAACAGCGCCGCCGCCGGCCGGGGCCGGACGGTCAGCGTGTCCAGGCCCACGGCCGCGGCCAGCCCGAGCACGGCCGGCGTGACCGGCGTGCCGGCCGGCAGCAGGTCGGTGCCGAGCGGGACGTCCTCGCCGGAGCGGCGGACGTGCTTGCCCGCGTACGCCGTGCCGGTGACCCGGTCGCCCTCCCGGGTCGCGTGCTCGTACGGGAGGACCGCGACGGTGCCGGGCGGGACGGCGGCCCCGGTGGCGATCTCCAGCGTGGTCCCGTCGGCGAGCGGCGCGCGACCGGTGGCCGGGCCGGCCAGCGCCCGACCGACGACCTGCCAGGGGCCGTCCGGCGTGGGCACGGCGTAGCCGTCCATGGCGGCGCAGTCGAACCCGGGCAGCGGCGTGCCGGCCCGCATCGGCCCGGCCAGCGTGCCGCCCTCGGCCTCGGCCAGCGGCAGCTCCACCGGCGCCACCGGCGCGACGGCCTCGTACGCCAGCCGCCGCGCCTGCGCCCACGCCACCCTCATCGGGTCATGAGCCTTCAGCAGCCGCGCCGGTCCAGCCAACCGCCAGGGTGCTGATGCGGGCGGCGAGCTCCGGCGCCCCCGCGGCGCTGCCGGCCCGGCCGACGGCCAGGCCCATCAGGTAGGCCGTCAGCGGGGCGGCCGGGCGGGCGACCCCGTGCGCGACGTCCTTGGTCATGTCGAGCACGAGGTCCCGGGTGCGCTCGTCGACCAGGTCGGCGATCCCGAGCTCGGCGACCACCGCGGCGGTCCAGTCCTCCAGCGTGCTCATCTCATCCTCCGGCCGGTGTGCGTGCACTGACCGGGATCCTGCCCGCTCGCCCGCGCGGCCGAATCACGGGGCGACGGGAGTCCGCAGCAGCAGCCGGTCGCGTCCCGCGTAGACGTTGCAGCGCCGGCCGCGCAGGAACCCCGCCAGCGTGACCCCGAAGTCCTCGGCCACCGCGACGGCCAGCGACGACGGCGCCGAGACCGACGCGACCACCGGGATGCCGGCCGCCACCGCCTTCTGCACGATCTCGTAGCCGCAGCGCCCGCTGACCATGAGCACCGTCTCGGCCAGCGGCAGCCGGTCACCGAGCACGGCCCAGCCGACGAGCTTGTCGACGGCGTTGTGCCGGCCGATGTCCTCCCGGACCGCGATCAGCTCGCCGTCGGCGCGGAACAACCCGGCCCCGTGCAGCCCGCCGGTGGTGTCGAAGACGCCCTGGGCGGCCCGCAGCCGGTCGGGCAGCTCGTACAGCACGTCGACCGGGACGGTGAACCCGTCCGGGACGGGGCACAGCCCGCGCTCCCGCAGCGCATCGAGCGAGGTCGAGCCGCACACCCCGCAGGCGCTGGACACGATCCCCGAGCGCACCGGCGCCGTCAGCGCCGGTCCGTCGACCTCGACCGTCACCACGTTGAACTTCTGGTCGGGCCGCTCGACGTCCGCGCAGTAGGACACCTGGTGGGGCTGGCGCGGCAACAGGCCCTCCGCGTGCAGGAACCCGGTGGCCAGCTCGAAGTCGTGCCCGGGCGTCCGCATCGTGACCGCGACGGTCTGCGACCGGCCGCCGGCCGACAGCCGGACCTCCAGCGGCTCCTCGGTGGCCAGGGTGTCGCGCCGGCGCACCTCGGTGTCGTCCTGCAGCGTCCACACCCGCGCGCGGGTGGACGGTCCCGGCCGGTCCGCAGTCATGCCACCCAGTGTTCCACTGCGCCGGACGGGCCCTCGTGACTCGGAACACCCCGCTCTTCGGAATCGATTCAGTTAGCCTGGCGCTGTACGACATGCACGCACCC
>DATINN010000608.1:0-1914 GCA_035474175.1 Mycobacteriales bacterium
CATGATGTCCTCCACCGAGGCCGCGCGGAGCCGCTTCAGCGAGCCGAACCGGGTCAGCAGCGCCTTCTTCCGCGTCTCCCCCAGCCCCGGCACGCCGTCCAGGGCCGAGGTCGTCATCGCCTTCGACCGCTTCTGCCGGTGGTAGGTGATGGCGAAGCGGTGGGCCTCGTCCCGGATCCGCTGCAGCAGGTAGAGCCCCTCCGACGTGCGCGGCAGGATCACCGGCTGGTCCTCGCCCGGCAGCCAGACCTCCTCCAGCCGCTTGGCCAGCCCGCACAGGGCCACGTCGTCGATGCCGAGCTGGGCCAGGGCCGCGGCCGCGGCCGCGACCTGCGGGGCGCCGCCGTCGACGACCATGAGGTTCGGCGGGTACGCGAACTTGCGCGGGCGGCCGGTCTCCGGGTCGATCGGGCTCGGCCCCTGCGGCACCGCGGCGGGGTCGCCGTCGGGCTCGGCGGTGTCGTCCGCCTCCTCGCCGGTGTCGATCCGCTCGTCCAGGTAGCGGGCCATCCGGCGGCGGATCGTCTCGTGGATCCACTGCACGTCGCCGCCCTCGGTCACCTCCGAGTCCGGTCCACCGGTGCCGCGGATGGCGAACCGGCGGTATTCCGACTTGCGGGCCAGCCCGTCCTCGAACACCACCATCGACGCGACCACGTTGGTGCCCTGCACGTGCGAGACGTCGAAGCACTCGATCCGCAGCGGGGCCGAGTCCAGCCCCAGCGCCTCCTGGATCTCGCCCAGCGCCCGGGACCGCGCGGTCAGGTCGGTCGAGCGCTTGAGCTTGTGCTGCTGGAAGGCCTGCTGGGCGTTGCGCTGCACGGTCTCCATCAGCGCCCGCTTGTCCCCGCGCTGCGGCACCCGCAGCGTGACCCGGGCGCCGCGCAGCTCCTCCAGCAGCTGCTCCAGCACGCCGCGGTCCGGCGGCAGCTCCGGCACCAGGATCTCCCGCGGCACGGTGTCGGCGTCATCGCCGCCGTACACCTGCAGGCAGAACTGCTCGACCAGGTCGCCGGTGGTGACGTCCTCGACCTTGTCCACGACCCAGCCGCGCTGGCCCCGGACCCGGCCGCCGCGGACGTGGAAGACCTGGACCGCGGCCTCCAGCGCGTCCTCGGCGAAGGCGACCACGTCGGCGTCGGTGCCGTCGCCGAACACCACCGCCTGCTTCTCCATCGCCCGGCGCAGCGCCCCGATGTCGTCGCGCAGCCGGGCCGCCCGCTCGAACTCCATCTCCGCCGACGCCGCCGCCATCTCCCGCTCCAGCCGGCGGACCATGGTGTCGGTCTTGCCGGCCATGAAGTCGCAGAAGTCGTCGACGATCGCCCGGTGCTCGTCGGCGTCGACCCGGCCGACACAGGGCGCCGAGCACTTGCCGATGTAGCCGAGCAGGCAGGGCCGGCCGATCTGGCCGGCCCGCTTGAACACCCCGGCCGAGCAGGTCCGGGCCGGGAACACCCGCAGCAGCAGGTCGAGCGTCTCCCGGATGGCCCAGGCGTGCGCGTACGGCCCGAAGTAGCGCACGCCCTTGCGCTTGGGCCCGCGCATCACCTGCAGCCGCGGGAACTCCTCGTACAGCGTCACGGCCAGGCTCGGGTACGACTTGTCGTCCCGGTAGCGGACGTTGAACCGGGGGTCGAACTCCTTGATCCAGTTGTACTCCAGCTGCAGCGCCTCGACCTCGGTGGACACCACGGTCCACTCCACGCTGGCGGCCGTGGTGACCATCTGCCGGGTCCGGGCGTGCAGGTTGTGCAGGTCGGCGAAGTACGAATTCAGCCGATTCCGCAGGTTCTTCGCCTTGCCGACGTAGATGACGCGGCCGGCCGGGTCGCGGAAACGATAGACGCCGGGTGACTCCGGAATGGTTCCTGGCGCCGGGCGGTACGTGGACGGGTCTGGCACGGGGTCAAC
>DATINN010000609.1:0-4186 GCA_035474175.1 Mycobacteriales bacterium
CTGCTGGAGTCGGTCGCCAAGCTGGAGCGGCCCAAGGTGCTGCTGGACGCGTACGGGATCGGCCGCCTCGGCGACTCCCGGCACGCGCTGGCCACCCTGGCCACCCAGGTGCTGTGCTGGTCGGAGCAAGACCGCCCGTCCTGGGCGGCGCCGCTGCAGGACAGCACGGCACACGTGGCCGACCCGCGCGGCGAGGACGAGTGGTTCGTGGTGACCCACTCCTCCGGCACCACCGGCGGCCCGAAGCTGGCCGCCCACTCCACCCGCTCGCTGTTCGGCATGGTCGCGCCGATGATCGTCATCCTGCGCACGCAGTACGGCTCGGCCGACCTCAACGCCAAGCACCTGTCCTTCGTGCACGCCCGCACCTGCGCCGGCACGCTGGCCAGCCTGGAGACCGGCGTGCCGATGGTGTCGCTGGCCGACCCGTCGCCGGCCAACGTCAAGCGGGTGCTGACCGAGCTGCCGGTCACCTCGCTGGAGACCCACCCCAACGTGTTCATCCAGTGGGAGTCGCTGGCCGCCGACCCCGACCGCCCGCTGGCCAACGTGCAGCGCTTCATCTCGACCTTCGACGCGATGCACCCGCGCACGGTGCGCACGCTGATGGAGGCCTCGGACCGGCCCGACGTGCACTACCTGCAGGCGTACGGGCAGACCGAATCCGGCCCGGTGTGCCTGCGGATCATCACCCGGGCCGAGATGGCGGGCTACTCGCCCCGCAACGTCGGCTACTCCGGCGGCGGCATCCAGATCCGGATCGTGGACGAGCGGGGCCAGGAGGTGCCGCAGGGCACCGCGGGCGAGATCGAGACGCTGAGCCCCGGCCGCATGCGCGGGTACGTCGGCGGCGACCCGATGATCCCGGACACCGAGTGGTGGCCGATGGGCGACATCGGCCGCTTCGCCGCCGACGGCTCGCTGGAGCTGCTGGACCGTTCGATCGAGCACGTCGACGGCCAGGACAGCCTGCTGGAGAAGGAGGACCAGCTGCTGGACCGGCTGCCCGAGCTGGTCGAGCTGGTGCTGGTCAAGAGCGAGGACGGGTCCGAGGTCTTCGCCGTGGCCTGCCCGCGGTCGGGCTCGACCCCGGACGCGGCCCGGTTCCAGGACGCGGCCGAGGAGGTCGGCCTGGGCCGGATCCCGGTCCGGTTCTGGGAGTGGGAGGCGCTGCCGATCACCGGGTCGTACAAGGTCCGGCGCGGGGTGCTGCGGCAGCGGCTGGCCGGCCGGATCAGCACGCCCGCGGAGGTGGCCGGATGACCCAGCTGCGCCGGCCAACCGGCGAGACGACCAAGAAGACACACCTCTGGAGCCTGCTGCGCGAGCAGGTCCGCGAGGACACCACGCTGCTGCTGCCCTCGCAGGACCGGGCGATCCCGATGACCACCCTGATGGACGACGCGATCGGCACCGCCGGTCAGGTCGTCGCGGCCGTCGGGTGGCCGCCGCGCCGGCTCGGCCTGCTGCTCAACAACGGCGAGCCGTGGGTGCGGGCCCTGCTGGCCACGCTCTACCTGGACGCCACCGTGGTGCCGCTGCCGCTGCCGGTCGCCTTCTCCGGCACCGACAGCTACCTGGAGCACCTGGTCCGGATCAGCGAGGACGCCGGGCTGGACGCGATCCTGGTCGACCCCGAGTTCGGCAAGCTGACCGTGGCGAAGCTGGGCGGGCTGCTGGCCGGGCGGACCCCGCTGATCGACGTGCACGACCCGGCGCCGCGGCCCGGCCCGGAGATCACCCGCGGGCCCGGCGGCCCGGCCGAGGCCGTCGTGCAATACACCTCGGGCAGCACGTCGCGGCCCAAGGGCGTGGTGCTCAGCCACGACGCGGTCAAGGCCGGCATGGACACGATCTCCGCCGCCATCGACTGGACCGCGGACGACGTGATGGGCCTGTGGCTGCCGCTGTTCCACGACATGGGCCTGTTCTCGATGCTCAGCGCGTTCGCCCGGGGGTCCTCGGTCTGCCTGTGGACGCCGGCCGAGTTCGTCCGGCGGCCGCTGAAGTGGCTGCAGTCCTTCGCGGCCTCGCCCGCGACCGCCCTGCCGGCGCCCAACTTCTTCTACGACTACCTGACCGTCTCGGCCTTCAAGCAGGGCCTGCCCGAGGGGGTCGACCTGTCCAAGTGGCGCAAGGCCAGCAACGGCGCCGAGCCGGTGCAGCTGCGCACGCTGGCGGGGTTCGAGGCCACGTTCAGCCGGTGCGGCCTGATCCCGGGTGTCGTCCGGCCGACGTACGGGATGGCCGAGGCGACGCTGATGGTGACCTTCTCCCCGTACGGGGAGGCGGTGAAGAGCCTGGACGTGGACCGGGACGCGCTCGACCTCGGGCAGCCGGTGCAGGTCGGCACCGGCCGGACCCGCTCGGTCGTGTCCTGCGGCCGGGCCGCCCCCGGGATGTCGGTCCGGATCGGGGACGGCGACGAGCCGCTGGAGTCGGGCGTCGTCGGCGAGGTCCAGATCCTCGGGCCGGCCGTGACCAGCGGCTACCTCGGGCGCCCGGCGGCCGAGCAGCCGTTCACCGCGGACGGCTGGCTGCGCACCGGCGACCTCGGCTTCCTCGTCGACGAGGAGCTCTACGTGGTCGGCCGGATCAAGGACATGATCGTCGTCCGCGGCCAGAACTTCTACGCCGAGGACGTCGAGGAGATCGTCCGGGTCACCCCGGGCGTCGACGGGCGGCGCTCGGCCGCGTTCGCCTGGACCGATTCCGCTGAGAACGGCGCAGACGGGGCCGACGAGCGGATGGTCGTGCTCTGGGAGACCAAGGACGAGCCCGCCGTCGCCGCCGTCACCTCGGAGGCGATCCGGCAGCAGCTGTCCGAGCAGATCGGCCTGGCCGCCGTCCAGGTCGTCACCGTGCCGCCCGCGACCATCCCGTTCACCAGCTCCGGCAAGGTCAAGCGCACCGCCGCGCTGGCCCTGTGCCGGCAGAAGAACCTGACCGCTCCACCCGCCGACGCGGTGCCCGTCGGCGGCTCCTCCCCGGAAGGAACGACCCGATGAGCAACGTCTTCTCCGCGCCCGCGACGACCAGCGCCGAGGGCGCCGCCCTGACCGTCGTGCTCGGCGCGCTGTCCGGTCAGGCCGGCGTCCGGCCCGACCAGATCGACCTGGACAAGCCGCTGCCGGCGATCCCGGGCATCGAGTCGGTCAAGGCGCTGCGGGCGATCACCGCCATCGAGGACGAGTGCGACATCGTGATCCCGGACGACTTCCTGTTCGAGACCTCGACCGTCCGCGAGTTCGCCGGCTTCGTCGCCGCCCTCACCGCCGAGAAGGAGCACGGATGAGTGCCCCCGCGCTGGACGTGCCGGCGTCGGCCGGGAACCCGGGCGCGAAGGCGCTGACCGGGGCGCTGAACCGGTTCGTCACCGTGCCCGCGGACGTCGCCCAGTACGACACCGACGTGGAGACCGCGTCCCGGGCGCTGCGGGCCGAGCCGGCCGCGGTCGAGGCGCTGGCCGGCGCCGGCCTGCCGCACGTGGCCGACCCCGAGCGCGGCCCGCTGTTCGACTACGACGACGTGATGAACGTCGGCATGTTCTCCGGCACCGGCGAGACCGTGCCGGAGCTGGGGCTGCGCTTCCTGATGCGGTTCGCCGCGGCCGCCCCGGCCAGCTGGTACGAGCCTCGCGAGTGGCTGGTCGGCATCGACCCGGCCGGCTCGCTCGGCCCGCTGGCCGAGGGCGCGTCCGGCCCGCGCATCGAGGTGCGCACCCCGGACACCACCGCCGCCGGCCTGGAGGTGCTGAGCCGCCCCTGTGGGGACGCCACCCTCCCGCCGCCGCTGGACGCCGACCTGCAGACCGGCGGGTACGAGCTGGCGGTCCGGCTGACCGGCGAGCGGCAGACCGTGACCGACCCCCGCGCGTACGCCATCTGGGACGGGATCGTCACGCCGCTGGCCGAGCGCACGGTGACCTACCAGACGGTGCCGGAGCGGCTGCGGGCCGACCACCACCGGGCCTGGGACCTCGGCATCGCCGACTGCATCGTGGCCAGCAAGCTGCTGGCCGAGCGGCTCACCGCCGCCGGCCTCACGGCCCGGGTCCGCCGCGGCTACCTGCTGGGCCTCTTCGGCAGCGACCACGCCTGGTGCGAGCTGGAGGAGGACGGCGTCCGCAAGCCGCTGGACCCGGTCTTCTGCTTCGTCGCCCGCACCGGCGACAAGGCCCGCGGGG
>DATINN010000610.1:0-2700 GCA_035474175.1 Mycobacteriales bacterium
ACAAGGGCGGCGACGACTCCGGCTCCGGCGGCCACGGCTCCGACGACTGAGATGCGCGGCACCACCCCGGCCGACCGGCCGCGGGCAGCCGGCACCCCCACCGCGACACCCCCGGCCTTCCGGCCGCGGGCACCGCACCACCCCGGCCGCCCGGCCGGCGGAGCGGACGACACCACCCCGGCCGACCGGCCGGGAGCACCACCCGCAAACACCCCGGCCGACCGGCCGGCGGAGCGGATCGCACGAGCACTCCGACCGGCCGCGGCGCGGCCGGTCGGAGTCGTCTCAGGGCGGCGGCGGCCCGAGCCAGACCACCGCGCGCAGCCCGGACGGGCTCCCCGCGGACAGGTCGAGCCGACCCCCCGCCTCCTCGGCCGTACGGCGGACGATGTCCAGGCCGAGCCCGGTCGAGGACCCGCCGGAGTTGCCCCGGACCAGCAGCGCGGGGTCGTCGATCCCGGGTCCCGCGTCCTCGACCACGACCGCCGGCACCGGCCCGGGCCGTACGGACACGGCGAAGCCGGACCCGACCGGCGTGTGCGCGAAGATGTTGCCGAGCAGCGCGTCCACCGCGGCGGCCAGGTCGTCCGCGGCCACCGGCACCGGCACGGCCTCGGCCGGCAGCTCCCGCCGCACCGGCCGCTCCTGCTCCTCGGCCAGCACCGACCAGAAGTCGACCCGCTCCCGCACCACCGCCGCGGCGTCGGCCACCTCCCCCGGTGACCGGCCGGGCCGCCGGGCCTGCGCGATGACGTGGCTGACCATCCGCTCCACCCCGGCCACCGAGGCCAGCACCCGCTCGGCCTCCTCCGGGTCGCGCAGCCCCTCGGCGTCCAGCCGGAGCGCGGTCAGCGGCGTACGCAGCCGGTGCGACAGGTCGGCCGCCGCCTCCCGCTCGGCCTGCAGCAGGTCGGCGATCCGGTCGGCCAGGCCGTTGAGGGCCTCGGCGATCCGGCGTACCTCGGTCGGGTCGGCCGGGGTCGCCCGGGCGGTCAGGTCCCCGCCGCGCAGCGCGTCCGCGGTGCCGGCCACCGACAGCAGCGGGCGCACCAGCGACCGGCCGAGCAGCCCGGCCACCAGCGCGGCCGCGGCCAGCAGGGCCAGCCCGAGCACGACCAGCGCCGCGGAGGCCTTGCCGACGCCGGCCCGCAGCGCCGCCCCCGGCACGAACGTCCGCACCACCGCGGTGGTCTGCCCGCCTGACCCCAGCACCGGCACCAACGCGGCCCGGCCGCCGCCCACGTCGACGGTCTTGGCCGTCCGGGTCCGGGCGACGTCCTCGATCGTCGCGTCCCGGTCGGCCGGCGCCCCCACAGGCGCCTGCGTGGCCGGGACGAAGAACACGGTGGTCCGGCGGCTGGTGCCGGTGTTGAGCACCTCGACCTGGTTGAGCACCGGGGCCAGGTTGGCCGGGTCGACCAGCGCCGCGGCCGACTGGGCCTCGACGGTGGCCTCGATCGTCTCCCGGCTGGCGGCCACGTCCCGCACCAGCGACAGCAGCGGCACCAGGAACGCGATGACCACCAGCGACGTGACCGCCAGGGTGAGCAGGACGATCCGGCGGGTCACGAGGGGGCGCCCGGGTCGACCAGCTTCACCCCGACCCCGCGCACCGTCTGCAGGTAGCGCGGGTCGGCCGCGGTCTCGCCCAGCTTCCGCCGCAACCAGGACAGGTGGACGTCGACGGTCTTGTCGGCCCCGCCGTACGGCTGCTGCCAGACCTCGGCCATCAGCTGCCGCTTGCTCACCACCCGCCCGGCCCGCCCGGCCAGGTAGGCCAGCAGGTCGAACTCCATCCGGGTCAGGTCCAGCGGCTGCCCGTCCAGCGTCACCACCCGGGTCGCGCGGTCCAGCGACAGCCCGCCGACGACCAGGGCCTGCTCCGGCTCCTCGGCCGCCCGGCCGCGCCGCAGCACCGCCCGCAGCCGGGCCTCCAGCTGCTCGGCCGAGAACGGCTTGACCATGTAGTCGTCGGCGCCCAGGTCGAGCACCCGGACGATCTCGTTCTCGTCGTCGCGGGCGGTGGCCACGATGACCGGGACCGCGCTGATCCCGCGGATCATGCCGAGCACCTGGGTGCCGTCCACGTCCGGCAGCCCGAGGTCGAGCACGACCACGTCGGGCTGCCGGGAGGTGACCTGCTCCAGGCCGGCCATCGCCGTGCCGGCCGCGTACACGGCGTGGCCGCGGCGGGAGAGCGCCCGCTCCAGCGCTACCCGGATCGCCGGGTCGTCCTCGATCAGCACCAGCACCGACACGTCGCCGACCCTACGGGGCGCGGGGCGGATACAGCCTGGCCTTAGGGGCGATTTAGCGCACGCGGGCCGCACCGCGACCAAGATGGAACCCATGCGTATCGGACTGCTGGCCGTCAGCGGCTGGATCGTCGCCGCGGTCATGACCATCGCGGTCTCCTGGTCCGCGATCGGCGTGGTCCGCAACTCCGTGGTGCCGCAGACCCAGGTCGCCAGCGCCCTGCCGGCGCCGGCGGAGAGCGTGACCGCGGCGCCGACGACCAGCCGTCCCAGCCCGACGCCCGCAGTCGCCGCGGCGAAGAGCCTGTCCGGTCAGGGCGGCGTGGTGACGGCCCGGTGCACGGGCGGCCGGCCGACGCTGGTGAAGGTCGTGCCGCAGCAGGGCTTCACGGCCGAGCCGGACGACAGCCAGGCCGAGGTGAAGTTCACCTCGCCCGAGCACCGC
>DATINN010000611.1:0-8191 GCA_035474175.1 Mycobacteriales bacterium
CCGTCCCCCGCGTCACCACCAGGTGCGAGACCTGGTCCTTGGGCGGGGTGAACGCGGCGGGCACGTCGATCACGCCGTCGGTGCCGACCACCTGCAGCACGTTGTGCCGCCCGCTGACCAGGCTGCAGGAGATCACCGACAGCGCCCCGCCGGTGTGGTCGAGCACGCCGGCCAGCGTCACGTCGACGTCCTGCCAGCGGGCCGACGCGGTCGCCGCCGCGACCGGACCGGCCAGCATCCGGGCCGCGTTGACCGGGTAGCAGCCGACGTCCATCAGCGCGCCGCCGGCCAGGTCCGCGGACAGCCGCACGTTGCCGCGGTCGGCGACGGCGAACCCGAACGAGGCCCGGACCAGCGTCGGCGCCCCGATGTCCCCGGCCGCGACCAGCTCGGTCAGCTTCCGGGTCCGGGGGTGGAAGCGGTACATGAACGCCTCCATCAGCCAGACGCCCTGCTCCCGCGCGACCGCGAACATCTGCTCGGCCTCGGCCCGCGACACCCCGAGCGGCTTCTCGCACAGCACGTGCTTGCCGGCCCGCGCGGCCGCGATCGCCCACGGCCCGTGGGCGGCGTTGGGCGTGCCGACGTAGACCGCCTCGACGGCGTCGTCCGCCAGCAGCTCCTCGTACGACCCGTGCGCCCGGTCGACGCCGAACTCGGTCGCCACCGCCCGGGCCCGGTCCCGGTCGCGGCTGCCGACGGCGACCGCGTGCTCGGTCGACGAGCCGGCCAGCCCGGTCAGGAACTGCCGCGAGATCCGGCCCGGCCCGAGAATCCCCCACCGCATGCGCCGCTCCGGTCAGTCGTCGACCGCCGCCGGGGTCCCCGCGGCGTCCAGGACCGTACCGGCCGGGACGGTGCGCTTGACGACCGCGAGCGCGATCGGGCCGAGCTCGTGGTGGTGGGCCGGGGTGCCCAGGAAGCCGACGGTGCGCCCGTCCAGCTGCAGCGGGGTGCCGGCCGGCGGCAGCTCGTCGCGCTCGCCCGAGAGGTGCAGCAGGACCAGGCGGCGCGGGGGCTTGCCCAGGTTGTGCACCCGGGCCACCGTCTCCTGGCCGCGGTAGCAGCCCTTGTCCAGGTGCACGGCGGTGCCGATCCAGCCGACCTCGTGCGGGATCGTGCGGTGGTCGGTCTCCAGGCCGGCCCGGGGGCGGCGGGCCTCGACCCGCATCGCCTCGTACGCCCAGGTGCCGGTCGGGGTCGCGCCCGCGGCGGTCAGCCGCTCGGCCACCTCGGCCAGCGCCGCCCGCGGCACGACCAGGTCGGTCTCAGCCGTCCGGGTGCGCCGGGCGAAGCCGCCGCCGGCCAGCGGCAGCACCGCCCAGGGCTCGCCCGGCACCGGCAGGCCGGCCGCCGCCAGCACCGCGTCGGCGCCCGGCCCGGCCACGGTGAGGACGGCCAGCTCCGCGGTCGCGTCCCGCGGCTCGACCCGGAGCAGGAAGCGCATGGAGTCCAGGTACGCCAGCAGGGCCGGGGCGGCGCCGGGCTCGGTGTCGAGCCAGGTCGTGCCGTCCAGCTCGGCCACCACGAAGTGGTGCTCGACGTGCCCGTGCGGCGACAGCACCAGGCCCTCGGTGCCGGTGCCCGGGGTCAGGGCGGACAGGTGCTGGGAAGTGATCGAGTGCAGCCAGGACAGCCGGTCGGCGCCGGGCACGGCGAGCACCCCGCGGTTGCCGCGGTCGACCCAGCCGGCGCCCCGGGCCAGCGCCCGCTGCTCCCGCATCGGGTCGCCGTAGTGCAGCGCCACCCCGGCGTCCAGGCCGTCGGCGGCGACCGCCCCCGGAAGGTCGAGCAGGGGCGAGGCGAGCGTCGGCACAGTGGTCACGCCACCCAGTATCCGCCGGGGCATACAGTGCCCGCCGTGGCTGACGCTCTGGTCGGGATTCTCGGGGTCGGGCTGGTCGAGGCGACCGCCCCGCAGGTGCGCGCGGACGACCTCGGGCTGGTCCGCGGCGACGGCTGCTTCGAGACCGTCCGGGTCCGCCCCGACGGCGGCCTCGACGACCTCGACCTGCACCTGGAGCGGCTGGCCCGCTCGACCGCGGCGCTGGAACTGCCGCCGACCGACCCCGGCGCCTGGCGCGAGCTGGCCGGCACGATGCTGGCCGCCTGGACCGGCGGCACCGGTGGCGAGGCCGTGCTGCGGCTGATCCTCACCCGCGGCCCGAGCGAGGCCGGCCCGCCCACGGCGTACGCGCTGCTGTCGGCGATCAGCGAGCGCCAGCTCAGCGAGCGGCGCGACGGCGTCACCGCCATCACGCTGTCCCGCGGCCTGACCGCGGACGCCACCGTCGAGGCGCCGTGGCTGCTCGGCGGCGTCAAGGCCATCTCGTACGCGGTGAACATGGCCGCGCTGCGCTACGCCCGGGCCGCCGGCGCCGACGACGTGATCTTCACCTCCGCCGACGGGCAGCTGCTGGAGGCGCCGACCGCGACCGTGGTCTGGCTGGCCGGCGGCGTCCTGCGCACCCCGCCGCCGCAGCCGCTGGGCCTGCTCGACGGCGTGACCGTGCGGCACCTGTTCGCCGACGGCGCCGGCTTCGGGACCGAGATCCAGCGCGGCACGACCGAGGACCTCTACGGCGCCGACGGCGTCTGGCTGCTGTCCAGCGTGCGGGTCGCGGCCGCCGTCAACACCCTGGACGGCAAGCCGCTGGCGACCGACCCGGAGATCACCGCGCGGGTGCGGCGGGCCGCCGGCGCGTGACTCGAACCCGCAGGTCAGGCCGGACTTCTTGCTACGGGCGAAAACCTTTGCGGGGTGCCGCGGGGCGACGTACTCTTCTCGTACACGAGGAGGGAGGTGGTCCAGAGTTGCATATATCTCGGACACGTGAGGTGGCTGTCAGCTAGCCGCCCCTCAGTTGAGGACACTGTGTGGCTCGCCACCTGTCGCCTGAGCAGGGCGGCGGCGAATACCAGACAGCCACCGGGCCCCCGAGCCGCCGGACCGTCCATCCGGTGCGGAGATCTGTACGCAGACCCGCAGTGCTCGGGGGTCTTCTAATGCCCGGGCAGCTTGGCCAGCGCCCGCTCGACCACGGTCTGCAGCAGCGCGCCGTCCGACCCCGATCCGGCCGCCGCGATCGCCAGCACCAGGTCGCCGACCCGGACCGCCGCGAGGTCGACCGGCCGGCCCTCGGCCAGCGTCGAGGTCACCCGCAGCGCCGCCGACCCGTCGCCGTAGCGCGGCAGCCGCACCGGCGCCACCGTGTACGCGGTGCCGTCCGGACCGGTGAACCGCGCGCAGCCCTTCGCCGCCCCCGCGAACGCCGTCACCGCCGCGGCCGCCGCCGACCCCGACCGCTGCGTGATCGTCTCGTTGACGAACGCGGGCGACAGCGAGTGCGCGAACGACACCGCGGCATGCTCGGCCGGCCCCGGCAGGTAGACCCCGTCGATCCCGGCGCAGCCCAGCGCCGCCGTCGTCCCGGCCCCCTCCTGGGCCTGGAAGCCCAGCGGCAGGTCGGCCACCGCCAGCAGGGACGAGGTCAGCGCGGCCGACTCGGTCGCCGGGGCCGCGGTCGCCGCCTCGGCCGCCGGCGCGACCGGACCGCCGCCGGTGCAGCCGGCGGCCCCGGCCGCCACGACGGCGGCCACCAGAGCCAGGACCAGCCTCACCCGCCGATCCGCTCCAGCCGGGCCGACAGGTGCGGCTGCAGCGGCTGGCCCATCGCCGCCATGTCGACGGCGTAGAGCAGCGCGCCGTCGACGATCCCGTACAGCCGGTGGTTGGCGGTGACCTCCTTGGCCGTCGCGGTCCGGGCGACCACGTCGGTGGACAGCTCCCACCGGGTCGTGCCGGTGGCGGTGCCGACGTAGATCTCCACGATCCCGGTCGGGTGGGCCAGCAGCAGCTCGACCTCGTCCCGGCCGCCGCCCGGCCGCCACCACCCGGTCTCCCGGGCGCTCGGCCGGAGCACGGTGCCGTCCTCGTTCAGCAGCCAGGCCCGTGACTCGTAACGGATCACCCCGCGGCCGTCGTGGGCGAAGGTCACCTGCTGCCCGTAGTCGAAGTCCTCGATGGTCGGGTAGCCGCCGCGGCCGGTGCCGCGCCAGGTGCCGATCAGCGGCAGCAGCGGCAGCAGGGACGGGTGCAGGTCGGGTCCGTCGCGCAGGTCGGCGGTCTCGTCCGGGATCGGCAGGTCGGTCCAGCTCGGGGCAGGCACCCGGCGATCCTAGGCCGGGTCGCTCGGCCAGTCAGTCGAGTGACCCGGCCTAGGATGCGGAGCGTGGCACGCACCCTCGTCGTCAAGGTCACCGCGGGCGCGGACGCCCCCGAACGGTGCAGCCAGGCCTTCACGGTCGCGGCCACCGCCGTCTCCACCGGGGTCCCGACCAGCCTGTGGCTGACCGGCGACTCGGCCTGGTTCGCGGTCCCGGGGCGGGCCGAGCTGTTCCGGCTGCCGCACGCGGCGCCGCTGGCCGACCTGCTGGCCGCGGTCCTCGCCGCCGGCCAGGTCACGCTGTGCACCCAGTGCGCGGCCCGGCGCGGCATCGGGGCCGCGGACGTGCTGCCTGGGATCCGGATCGCCGGCGCGGCCACGTTCGTGGAGGAGGCGCTGGCCGAGGGCGCCCAGGCCCTCGTCTACTGACCGCCCGGGCTCACTTCTTCTTCGGCCACTCGCGGTAGGTCGTGAACGCCGGGTCGTCCTCGCGGTAGCCGCCCAGGCCGCCCTGGGTGACCGGCACGACGCCCTCCTGGTCGGTGAACCCGGAGTAGCAGGCCACCCCGAGCTTCGCGCGCAGGTTGCTCAGCGTCTTCCCCATCGCGTCCAGGTACGCCCCGTCGTTGGCGAAGGCCTGCCGGTTGAGCTGCCACTCCGACACCCAGACGGGCTTGCGGCCGAGCAGGTCGGTGGCCCGCCGGACCCACGCCTCCTGCAGGGCCACGGTCGACTGGTCCGGGTGGAACCCGGCGTAGTCGACCCGGTCGAGGTAGCCCGCGTTCACGTACGCCTGGGTCACCGACAGGTTCGACGACCCCGGCGCCCGCAGGTCGGCCGCCTGCTGGAACGGGGTGAACGCGCCGCCCAGCACCTTCTTGTGCTTGCTGCCGTGCACGACCTCCCAGGCCGCCTTGAGCGGCCCGTCCACGTACCGCTTGGCCTGCTGGGCCCGGGTCAGCGTGGTGGAGAACGCGTCGGCGTTGGAGGCGGTGTCGGTGACCGGGCCGAGCACCTCGACCACGTCGACCGACTTGGCCCCGGGCCGGTCCATCAGCCAGCTGAACAGCGCCTTGGCCCGCGCGTAGGACGGCATCGCGCCGCCCTCGCTGTCGACCTGCAGGACGACCCGGAACCCCTTCTCGTCCAGCTTCGGCGCCTGCTCCAGCGCCCCGTCGTACGCGGCCGCGCCGGTGTTGGCGGTGGGATGGGCCCAGTCCTTGACCGACATGCGCAGCCGCACGGTGTTCACCCCGAGCGCGCTGAGCTTGGGGATGGCCCGGTCCACGTCGACCTGCGGGCCGACGACCATGCCGTAGAAGGAGTCCTTGCCGGCGGGCTTGTCGCTGCGGGCGACGAACGTGGTGAGCGCGGCGGCGACGATCGCGGCCAGCGCCAGCATCCCCGCGGACCGGCCGAGCTTGCCCAGCCCTCCGGAGATGCTGTTGTTGCTGTTCGCCACGGTGCCCGCTCCGCCCGCCCCGGTCCGGGGCGTCCCGCCCCGGACACATCCGTCCCGCCGGTGACCAGTGTGTCACCGGCGGGACCGGATGGGCCCGATGCCGTGCCGGTCGGATGATCTCCGGTCAGGCGACCTCGACGCTCAGGCGCCCTCGACCCGGGCCTCGGTGAAGCCGACGCCGGCGTCCAGGTCGGCCGACCCGGCCGCGCCCGGCGCGAGCGCCCGGACCGTCCACCGGCCGGGGGAGGCGTAGAACCGGAACACCCCGGTGGCGCTGGAGACGACCTCGGCGGTGAACTCGCCCGTGCGGTCCAGCAGCCGGACGTACGCGGCCGCCACCGGCTCGCCGTCCCGGACCACCCGGCCCTGGATGATCGAGGCCGTCGCCGGGTCGACGTTCGACGGCAGGGTCTGGTCCAGCGCCTCGTCCTGCACCGGTGCGCCGCACATGTCAGCTGCTCTTCTCGACCGGCACGCCGACCAGCGAGCCGTACTCGGTCCAGGAGCCGTCGTAGTTCTTCACGTTCGGCTCGCCCAGCAGCTCGTGCAGCGCGAACCAGCTGTGGCTGGAGCGCTCCCCGATCCGGCAGTACGCGATGGTGTCCTTCGCGGGGTCGAGCCCGGCCTCGGTGTAGAGGGCGCGCAGCTCGTCGTCGGACTTGAAGGTGCCGTCCTCGTTCGCGGCCTTGGACCAGGGCACGTTGACCGCGGTCGGGATGTGGCCGGCCCGCTGCGCCGCCTCCTGGGGCAGGTGCGCCGGCGCGAACAGCCGCCCGGCGAACTCGTCCGGCGACCGCACGTCGACCAGGTTCTGCTGGCCGATCGCGGCGACGACCTCGTCGCGGAAGGCGCGGATCGAGGTGTCCTGGTCCTTGGCCCGGTACTGGGTGGCCGGGCGCTGGGTCGCGTCCTCGGTCAGCTCGCGGGAGTCGAGCTCCCACTTCTTGCGGCCGCCGTCGAGCAGCTTGACGTCCTGGTGGCCGTACAGCTTGAAGTACCAGTACGCGTAGGCCGCGAACCAGTGGTTGTTGCCGCCGTAGAGCACCACGGTGTCGTCGTTGCCGATGCCCTTGGCCGACAGCAGGGCCTCGAAGCCGGCCTTGTCGACGAAGTCGCGGCGGACCGGGTCCTGCAGCTCGGTCCTCCAGTCCAGCTTCACCGCGCCGGCGATGTGTCCCTTGTCGTAGGCGCTGGTGTCCTCGTCGACCTCGACGAAGACGATGCCGTCCTGGCCGAGGTGCTGCTCGGCCCAGTCGGCACTGACGAGCACGTCCTCTCGGCTCATGCCGGGGACCTCCCTGTCCTGTGGATGGTGTGCGGGGGTACGTGCGCCCGCCCGGGGGCGCGCGCCAATGGCGCGGCCGCGGGGCCGGGGTCAGACGAGGTGCGCGCGAGTCGTCAGCGCATGCGACACAGGCAGCTGCCCACGCGGCACAGGTCGACCGCGCGGCGAGACGTGAGCAAGGTGCCCATGCTTGGAGAGTAGCTCAGTTCACCGGCACGTCGTCAGGACGCAGCACCACGTCATCGGAGACCGCGCTCACGAACAGCGCGTCGTCGCCGATGTCGACCGAGGTGATCCGCAGCGACAGCGGCAGGTTGGTCGGCGACACCTTGAACGACAGCAGCCGGGCCGCGGCGTCCAGCGCGACCTGCGGGACCGGGACGCCGGCGACCTCGGCCTGCTCGGCCTCGATCGCGATGTCGTTGCCGCGGACCTCGACCCGGCCGACCGCGCTGGCGTTCACCTGCCGGCCCAGCACCCGGACCGAGCCGGTGAGCTTGAGCGAGTCGCCGGCGCGGATGATCCGCAGGCCGGAGATGCCGCTGGCCCGGGCCAGCTCGTCGTAGCGGACGTCGAGGGTGCCGCTGATCCGGTCCACCGGGACCTGGTCGATCTGCCGCCGCAGCGCCGCCGACAGCGGCACCTTCACGCCCTGCAGGCGGGCGTCGACGGCGATGTTCTGCAGCGCGCCGGCGTCCACGTCCGGCAGCTGGACGCGCACGTCGCCGTACCGGCCGCGGACGGCCTGGGTCAGGAACGGGATGCCGCGGATGCTCACGTCCGGGGTCTGGTCGAGCTCCAGCTGGTCCTTGACCTGGGTGGCCAGCACCGACTGGGCGACCAGCACGCCGACCCGGTCGGCGACCGCGAGCAGGGCCAGCAGGACGACCAGGACGACCACCAGCCGGCGCATGGCGGGTCACCCTGCCACAGACAGGGCGGTCAGGTAGCCGACGGGGGCGACCAGGGCGACCGGCAGCGCCACCCAGAGGTACGCCAGGGCGAACCGCGACGGCTGCTCCGGCAGGTTGGTGGTGAGGAAGCCGGTGCCCACGGCGACCAGCGCGGCGACGGTGCCGACGACGGCGCCGACCCCAGCGCCGCCGGCGGTGCTGAGCGGACCACCGCGGGTGACGGCGCCGGCGGCGGCACCGGCCACCGCGGCCAGCACCACGGCCAGCAGCCCGTACGGGACGCCGTCGGCGATGCGGGGCACGGGCGCGACCGCGTCGGTGAGCCGGGCGGCGGCCAGGCCGGCCGCGGCGGCCAGCACGACGG
>DATINN010000612.1:0-5333 GCA_035474175.1 Mycobacteriales bacterium
CATCCGGCGCGCCTTCGTGGTCGGCCCCGACTACGAGTCGCTGCTGACCGCCGACTACAGCCAGATCGAGATGCGGATCATGGCCACGCTGTCCGAGGACGCCGGCCTGATCGAGGCGTTCGTCTCCGGGGAGGACCTGCACACCTTCGTCGCGTCCAAGGCCTACAACCTGCCGCCCGAGGCGGTCGACCCGGAGCTGCGCCGCCGGATCAAGGCGATGTCGTACGGGCTGGCCTACGGCCTCTCGGCGTACGGGCTGGCCCAGCAGCTGCGGATCCACCCCGACGAGGCCCGGGAGCAGATGGAGGCCTACTTCGAGCGTTTCGGCGGGGTCCGCGACTACCTGCGCGACGTCGTCGACGCGGCCCGCAAGGACGGCTACACCGAGACCATCCTCGGCCGCCGGCGCTACCTGCCCGACCTCACCAGCGACAACCGGCAGCGCCGGGAGATGGCCGAGCGGATGGCGCTCAACGCGCCGATCCAGGGGTCGGCCGCCGACATCATCAAGGTGGCCATGCTCGGCGTCGACCGGGGCCTGCGCGAGGGCGGGCTGAAGTCGCGGCTGCTGCTGCAGGTGCACGACGAGCTCGTGCTGGAGGTCGCGCCGGGGGAGCGGGAGACGGTCGAGGCGCTCGTCCGGGCCCAGATGGGCGGCGCCTACACGCTCGCCGTGGAGCTCGACGTCTCCGTCGGCGTCGGCCGCACCTGGGACGACGCCGGCCACTAGCACGCGGCCGTGCGGGCGGGCCGGTCCGGTCGGCGCGGGGCGTCGGACGTGATCTGCGAGACTGCCGGGATGTTGCTCAGGGGGTGGCGGGGGCGGGCGGTGCTCGCCGCCGCGGTGGTGCCGGTGCTGGCGGTGGCGGCGTGCGGCGGCGAGCCGGCGGCGCAGTCCCGGCAGGACTCGATCCGCTCGACCGCGACCGACGTCGCGTTCACCGGCTGCGACAAGGTCGCCTGCGAAGGCACCCTGGACGGCGCGAAATACCAGATCCAGCTGCCGCAGAAGTGGAACGGCACGCTGCTGCTGTTCTCCCACGGCTACCGGCAGGCCGCGCCCGCCCCGCCGACCAACTCCCCGGTCCAGACCGACGCCCAGGCCGCGCCGGCCGACGAGGTCGCGACGAAACTGCTGTCCCAGGGCTACGCGTTGGCCGGCTCGGCGTACAAGACCAACGGGTGGGCCGTCGCCGACGGCGTCGCGGCCGGTGAGCAGCTGCACGACTTCTTCGTCCAGAAGGTCGGCACGCCCAACCGGACGTACGCCTGGGGTTTCTCGCTCGGCGGCCTCATCACCGAGACGCTGGCCGAGAAGCACCCGGACTGGATCGCCGGCGCCGCCCCGATGTGCGGCGTGCTCGGCGGGTCCAACCTCAACTTCGACCTCGCGCTCGACGTCGGCTACGGGATCCGGACGCTGATCGCGCCGACGTTCAAGGTCGAGGGCTACTCGTCCTACCAGGACGCGGTGGCGAACTTCGACCTGGCCTACAAGGCGGTGCTCAAGGCCGCCGGCGACCCGGCCGGGATCGCGAAGCTGCTGCTGATCGGCGCGCTGGTGGACGCGCCGACGCAGACCCAGACCTACGACGGGTCGACGCTGCAGTCCCGGGGCTCGGCGTTGGTCGAGTCGCTGGTCACCGCGCTGGTGTTCGGCACGACGGGCCGGCAGGACATCGAGCAGCGGGTCGGCGGCAACCCGTCCGGCAACGTCGACGCCGACTACGGGCCGCGGGTGTCGGCGAGCGAGCGGCAGCTGATCGAGACCGTGTCGGCCGGCTCGACCGACAAGAACCTGGCCGCGCTGGCGGCCGGCGCCCGGATCACGCCCGACTCCGGCGCGCGGGACAAGTTCGCGGCGCTGGGCACGCCGGCCGGGAACATCAAGGTGCCGACGCTGACCGTGCACACCGAGGCCGACCCGCTGGTGCTGGTGCAGAACGAGGGCGTGTTCGCGGGCAAGGTGTCGGCGTCGACGGCGAAGACCGCCGACCTGGTGCAGCTCTACACGAAGGCGCCGGCGACCTACCCGAAGCCCGCGCCGTACGGGGCCGGGCACTGCAACTTCACCGGCGACGAGGTGCTCGGGACGGTGTCGCTGCTCGACAACTGGGTGCGCAACGGGGTCTACCCGGCCGGTCCGGCGGTGACGGCGGCGTTCGGCTCCGACACCGGCCTGGACCTGACGTACCGCCCCACCCCCTGGCCCGCGACCACCGGCTGATCCCGCCCGCCCGGCCGGCTGCTGGACCGGCTGGCTGCTGGACCGGCTGGCTGCTGGACCGGCCGGCTGGGGCGGGCCTCCGGGCCGCCGGCTGATCTTGGTGGGCGGCCGCCGGTCGGGCCCTGGCCGATGCCGGCGGGACCGGGCGGCCCGGCCGCGAGGGCGGGCGGGCCGGGTGGCTCGGCCGCGAGGGCCGGCGGGACCGGGTGGCTCGGCCGCGAGGGCGGGCGGGACCGGGCGGCCCGGCCGCGAGGGTGGGCGGGCCGGGTGGGGCGGGATCAGTCGCGGTAGAGGGGGGACTCTCCGTCTTCGGCGGCCTGGCGGGCGCGTTCCTCCCGGCGGGAGGAACCGAAGACGAGCAGCCCGCCGAGCGCGAGGAGCACCGCCCCGCCGACCTCGAACCCGGCCTCGACCTGGCGCCCCTGGCTCAACCGCCCGCACACGTTCTTCTGGAACGCGTCCGTCGGCGGCCGCAGCCCCGACCCGCAGGCGAACATCGGTCCCTGCGTGGTCTGGATGTCGATCGGCGCCACCATCCGGAACGCGGCGAACACCAGCAGCAGCAGGGAGATCAGCAGGCAGACCCGGGCGCCGCGGGTGAGCACGAAGACCGTACGGCCCAGGGCTCGCTGGTCGGACATGCGGCGGAGCCTACGACACCACCCGAACGGGTCCGGACCGGGTCGGTAGGGTGACGCCGTGGTCGTCCGAGCCCGGGCGCCGCTGCGGCTCAGCTTCGCCGGCGGCGGCACCGATGTGGCGCCGTTCCCGGCGACCGAGGGCGGCGCGGTCCTGTCCGCCACCATCGACCGCTACGCGTACGGCTCGCTGAGCCCGCGGGACGACGCCCGGATCTCCGTGCACTCCCTCGACCTCGGCATGTCGGTCGACTTCGACGCCGCCGACGAGCCGTCCTTCGACGGCCGGCTCGACCTGGTCAAGGCCGCGGTCCGCCGGCTCGGCGGCACCACCGCCGGCTTCGACCTGCTGCTGCAGTCCAACGCCCCGCCCGGCTCCGGCCTCGGCTCGTCCTCGACCATGCTGGTCGCGCTGGTCGGCCTGCTGCGCGAGCACCACCGGCTGCCGCTGACCGACTACGAGGTGGCCGACCTGGCATACCAGGCCGAGCGGGTCGACCTCCGCATCCGCGGCGGGCACCAGGACCACTACGCGGCCACGTTCGGCGGGTTCAACTTCATCGAGTTCGGCGACCGGGTGATCGTCAACCCGCTGCGGGTCAAGGACTCGGTGATCGACGAGCTGCAGCTCAACCTGCTGCTCTGCTACACCGGCACCACCCGGCACTCCTCCCGCATCATCGAGGACCAGTCGGCCCGGCTGGCCGGCGGCCAGTCCGAGACGCTGGAGGGCCTGCGGGCGCAGAAGGAGCTCGCGGTGACGATGAAGTCGGCGCTGCTGCGCGGCGAGCTGAGCGAGTTCGGGGCGCTGCTGGGGGAGGCCTGGAAGCAGAAGAAGCGGATGTCCCCGCTGATCGCGACCGCCTTCATCGAGGAGGCGTACGAGGTGGCGATGCGGGCCGGCGCGCTCGGCGGCAAGGTCACCGGCGCGGGCGGCGGCGGCTACATCCTGTTCTACTGCGACTTCGCCAAGAAGCACCGCCTGGCCGAGGCGTTGACCCGGATGGGCGGCGTGGTCACCGACTTCGCGTTCGAGCCCAAGGGCCTGACCACCTGGCGCGCCTGAGGCCCCGTCAGGGCGTTCGTGATACCAATTCGGGCGGCCGCCGACCCGGGAGTTGTCCTGACCACGACCACCAGCGCACCCACCGGTGCCGAGCGCACCGCGACCGCGGGCGGGATCGCCGCCGCCGTCGGCACCACCGCGGCCAACGTCCTCTCGTACGGGCTGAGCCTGGCCGGGGCCCGGCTGCTGGCGCCGGCCGACTACGGCGTGCTGGTCGCGCTGCTCGCCGTCACCCTGGTCGCCTCGGTGCCGGCGCTGGCGCTGCAGGCCGTGGTCGCGGTCCGGGTCGTCCGCGCCGCCGGCGACGGGCACCGGGTCACCGCGTCCTCGGTCGGGCTGGGGCTGGCCGCGGCGGCCGCGATGGTGGCGCTGGGGCTGGCCGCCACGCCGGTGCTGGAGCGGTTCCTGGACCTGTCCGGTCCGGCCGCGGTGGTCTGGGTGGCGCTGGCGGTCGGCGCCACCACCGTGCTCGCGGTGCTGCAAGGGGTCGCGCAGGGCCGGCAGGACTTCCACCGGCTCGCCCTGATCCTGGTCGTGTACGCGGCCGCCCGGGTGGCCGGCGGGATCGCCGGGCTGCTCGTGTTCGGCTCGGTGGCCGGCACACTGGCCGGGGTCGCCGCCGGGGTCACGGCGTCGGTGGCGGTCGCCTGGGTGCTGACCGGGCGGCCGCGCCCGGCCCGCGGCGGCTGGCAGGTCCGCGAGCTGCTGGTGGCCTGCCAGGCGCTGGCCGGGCTCTACCTGCTGACCAACCTCGACCCGGTGCTGGCCCGGCACTACCTGCCCGCGACCGAGGCCGGCCTCTACGGGGCCGGGGCCGTGCTGGCCAAGGCGGCGTTCTTCCTGCCCCAGGCGGTCGTGCTGGTGCTGTTCCCGCGGCTGGCATCCTCACCCCGGCCGGGCCGCACGCTGTGGCTGGGGCTGGGCGCGCTGACCGGGCTGGGGCTGCTGATGACCGCGGTGACCCGGCTGGCCGGCGGGCTCGCGGTGACCGCGGTCGGCGGCGACGCCTACCGGGACCTGGCCGCGCACGCGTACCTGTTCGTCGCCGTCGGGTCGGCGCTCGGGGTCGTGCAGCTGCTGCTCTACGCCCAGCTGACCGCGGACCGGGCGCACGCGACGATCGGGGTCTGGGCCGTGGTCGCCGGCGAGGCGGCGGCGGTCGCCACCGTCGCGCACGGCAGCCTGGTCGAGGTGGTCGGCGCGGCGCTGGGGACGGCGCTGGTCGCGGCCGTGCTCGGGCTGGCCTGGACCGCCCGCATCACCGCCGGGCGAGACGCAGCAGCTGCGGACCCAGCCACCGCCACACCACCGCGGCCCCGCTCTGGCTGAAGTGCAGCCCGTCCGTGCGCAGGGTGACCCCGTCCCGGGTCGCGTGGTAGCCGTCGGCGCAGAGGAAGCCGTG
>DATINN010000613.1:0-6886 GCA_035474175.1 Mycobacteriales bacterium
GGTCGGTGTCCACCCGGTATTGCTCGCCGTCGATCGTCACTACCAGCCCCCGAGTCATGAACACAGCGTAGCGGGCTAGAACTCGTCAGCGAGGCGATCCAGACGACGGCGGGCGGCGGCGCGCTCGGCCGCGGTCGACAGCTCCGGCTCGGGCGGGTCCGGGCTCGCCCGGCGCCACTCGACCGGCACCGGCGGCTCGACCTCCACCCTCGCCCCCTCGGGCGGCTCGGTGCGTACGTCCCGGCGTCGTAGTCGCATGGTTGACAGTCCACCGTCCGCACCGGCCCGGTGACAAGACCGTGCCGCAAACTTTCCCCATTCGGTGCACCCCGCCCAACCACCGACACCCGTCCCACCCCCAGGCGCCCCCGAGGGGGTGGGGCGGACGAGTCGGGCTGTACGCCGGGTTCTGTGGACGGGGCGCCTCGCGGCACTGCCCCGACCGGCGGCCATCCATCTAGACCTGCCATCGCCGGCAGGTTCCAGCGGTCTACCCGCAGGCTCGGGCGGGCCACCCTCGAACGCCTGCGCAGAGCGGTCGCCCGCTCCTTCTTGACCTTGCTCCGGGTGGGGTTTACCGAGCCGCCCGGGTCGCCCCGGGCGCTGGTGGTCTCTTACACCACCGTTTCACCCTTACCACCCCTCGCCGGAGCGAACGGTGGCGGTCTGTTTTCTGTGGCACTGTCCCGCGGGTCACCCCGGGTTGGTGTTGCCAACCACCCTGCCCTGTGGAGCCCGGACGTTCCTCGGCAGGAGTACGGAAATCGCACCCTGACGCGGCCGCCCGCCCGGCTCGTCCGCCGTGTGATCAGAATACCGGAGTGCAGACTGCGGACGCGTTCCTCACCGCCGGAGCCGGCCTCGTCGCCGGCGGGGTCAACGCGATCGCCGGGGGCGGCTCGCTGCTGCTGTTCCCGGCGCTGATCGCGGCCGGCTACGGCACCCTGGCCGCGAACGTCACGAACTCCGTCGCGCTCTGGCCCGGGTACGTCGGCGGCGTCGCGGGCTTCCGGGCCGAGCTGCGCGGCGAGCGGGGCCGGCTGACCCGGCTCGGCATCATCTGCGCGGTCGGCGCCGCGGTCGGCTGCGTGCTGCTGCTGTCCACGCCGGAGGGCGCGTTCGACATCGTGGTGCCGTTCCTGGTGCTGCTCGCGAGCCTGCTGCTCGCGGTGCAACCCCGGGTGTCGAAGCTCGTCGGTCCGCTGCGCGAGGGCCAGACCGCCAACGCCAAGGTGCTCTACCCGGCTGTCGGCCTCGCCTCCGTGTACGGCGGGTACTTCGGCGGCGCGCTGGGCGTGATCCTGCTGGGCACGCTCGCGCTGACCCTGCCGGAGAACCTGCGCAAGCTCAACGGGCTGAAGGCCGTGCTGCAACTGGTGGTCGCGACCGTCACCGTGATCGCGTTCGGCATCTTCGGCCCGGTCGACTGGGTCGCGGTCGCGATCATCGCGCCGGCCACGCTGGTCGGCGGGTTCGCCGGCGGCCACATCGCCCGCCGCCTCGACGACAAGCTCCTGCGCAGGATCGTCGTCGTCTTCGGCGTCGCCGTGGCGATCCTGCTCTTCATCCGCGCCCTGACCTGATCCCCGCACCGTGACCGGGGCGGCGAGCCGGCGCCCTACAAGTGACTGATGTCGTTGACCAGGCGGACGAGCGGGACCCGGTCGGGATACCAGTCCACTGTGGACACGCTGGCGGTGTTGAGGTGGAGGCGGAAGACCGACGAGGTCGGCGCGGCCAGCGCGGCGCAGAGCAGGACCTTGATCGGGGTCACGTGCGAGACCACGACCACCGTCCCGCCCGGGTGCGCGGCGATGATGCGGTCCCGGGCCCGCCGGACCCGGCGGTTGACCTGGTCGACGCTCTCGCCGCCGGGCGGCGCCGCCGACGGGTCGGTGCGGAACGCCGCCCGCTCCGCCCGCCAGCCCCGCTTCACCTCGTCGAACGTGCGCCCCTCCCACTGGCCGAAGTCCAGCTCCAGCAGGCCGTCGTCGGTCTCGACGGTGGTGCCGAGGGCCTCGGCGATCGGGGCCGCGGTGGCGACGGCCCGCCGCAGCGGCGAGCTGACCACGGCCGGCTCGTCGGCCTTGAGCGCGGCCAGCCGGGCGGCCAGCGCCCGGGCCTGGGCCTGCCCGTGGGCGTTGAGCTCCGGGTCGACCCGGCCGCTGTAGCGCAGCCCGGACAGCTCGGTGCTGCCGTGCCGGACCAGGATCAGCCGGGTCGGGCGGTCGTCGTCGGCCAGCCAGCCGTCGTCCGCGTTGGCCGGAGCGGCCTGAGCCCCGGACGCCGACGCCCCGGCCGGGTCCAGGCTGCTGCTCCACTCCCGGCCCGCCGCCGCCGCGTCCATCGCCTCGTTCGCCAGCCGGTCCGCGTACGAGTTGCGCTCCCGCGGGATCCACCCGAACGTGACCGCCGGCAGCGCGCTCGCCAGCCGGCGGCCCTCGGCGTGCAGCGGCTGCAGGTCCGGGTGCTTGACCCGCCACCGCCCCGACATCTGCTCGACGACCAGCTTGGAGTCCATCCGGACCTCGACCGACTCCGGGTCCAGCGACGCCGCGGCCCGCAGCCCCGCCAGCAGGCCGTTGTACTCGGCCACGTTGTTGGTCGCCCGCCCCAGCGACGCGGCCCGCTCGGCCAGCACCTCGCCGGTGTCGGCGTCGCGCACGACCGCGCCGTAGCCGGCCGGCCCCGGGTTTCCCCGCGACCCGCCGTCCGCCTCCATGACGAGCCGTCGGCTCACGACCGGCTCCCCCGCCGGCCCTGCGCAGCGCGCCGGCTCCCCCGCCGGCCCGGCGCAGCGCTTCCCCGCCGGCCCGGCGCGCCGCCGGCGCAGCTCACAGGCCGGACTCGGGCGTGCGCACCAGGATGCGGCGGCAGTTTTCGCAGCGCAGCACCTCGTCCGGCTCCGCCGCCCGCGCCGCCCGCAGCTCGCCGCCTTGCAGCTCCAGCCGGCAACCCTCGCAGCGGCGCGCCTTCAGCGCGGCCGCACCGACACCGCCGGAGACCGCGCGCACCTTCTCGTACAGGGCGAGCAGGTCGGCCGGCAGCTCGGCGGCGACCGCGGCCCGCCCGCCGGTGTCCGCGGCCGCCTCGGCGTCGATCTGCTCGTACGCGGCGTCGCGCGCCGCCACCGCCGCCGACCGCGACGCCGTCAGCTCCTCGACCTGGGACCGGACCGCGGCCGCCCGCGAGTCCGCGTCCTCCCGCCGCTGCATCACCTCGAGCTCGGTGTCCTCCAGGTCGGACTGCCGCCGGGCCAGCGACTCGACCTCGTGCTGCAGGCTCTCCAGCTCCTTGGCCGGCACCGCGCCGGACTGCATCCGCTGCTGGTCCCGCTCGGACCGGCGCCGGACCTGCTCGACGTCGTCCTCCAGCCGGCGCAGCTCCCGGTCCAGGTCGCCGACCTCGGTCTCGGCCCGCACCACGTCGTCGCGCAGCGCGGCCAGCCGGCCGTCGGCCTCGGTGATCGCCGTCAGCTCGGGCAGCGTGCGCCGGCGGTGCTCCAGCCGGGCCAGCGCGGAGTCGTGCGCCTGCAGGTCGAGCAGCCGCAGCTGGATCTTCGGGTCCGCCTTCACGGGCCCAACCTTAGGGCAGCCTCAGACCGAGGTCCCGACCCGCACGTCGGCGGTCGGCCGCAGCGCCCGCAGCCCGATCCGGACCCGCAGCTGCTCCCCGTCGCGCCCGGCCACGGCCCGCCCGCCGTGGGCCTCGACCAGCCGGCGCACGACGTACAGGGCCAGCGTCGCCGGGCGGCCGGTCTCGGCCGATTCCCGCGACCCGAACGGCTCGAACAGCTCCCGCAGCTCGGCCTCGGTGCGGGTGCTGCCGTAGAGCAGGTCGACCACGACCTCGCCGCCCTGCCGGTCGGCCCGCAGGGTGACCGGCCGGTCCCGGCGGGCGTCGGCCCGGACGTGGTCGGCCAGCGCCCGCACGACCTGGTCCAGCGAGGCCGCGTCGACGTACGCGGCCAGGTCGGGGGCGACCTCCAGCAGCACCGGCGGCCGGGCCTGCCCGAGCCGGAAGTCGCCCAGCGCGGCGGTCACGTCGGCGACCGTGCCGGCGTCCGGCGCGGACCGGGCCGACGCGGCCAGCAGCATGTCCTCCAGCAGCTTGCCGAGCCGGTCGGCGTGCTCCACGATCCCGCGCAGCAGCGTCTCCCGGGACTCCGGCGGGATCTTGTCCCCGCGGGCGGCCAGGGTGGCGGCGCTGCCCCGGATCGCGGTCAGCGGTGTGCGGAACTCGTGCGAGACCGAGGCGACCAGGTCCTCCCGGATCCGGTTGGCCTCCCGCAGCCGGGTCAGCGCGGACAGCTCGGCGTCGAAGAGCTGGCTGCGGTAGCGCTCCTGCTTGTCGTAGCCGCGCTCGGCGAACCGGCGGGCCGCGAACAGCACGACGACGGCGGCGACCAGCAGGGCCGCGCCGATCGCCACCGCGGTCAGCTCCACGACGACAACTCTGGCCGTCACCCGCGGGGGTGACCATGGCCCGAAGGGACCATCTACGGACAGTGGGGTACTACGACCCCGTACCGAACGCCCCGGACCTCCCTATTGATGACGCTCCGCGGTCAGGTCCGTACGAGCTGCTCATCGGCCGGCGGCGCCCCGTCCTCGGCCCGCACGTCGTGGTCGTCGACCATGAGCGACTCGTCGAACGGATCCTCGCCCGCGAACACCGCCCGGGCCCGGTCGGCGTCCAGCTCGCCGACCCACTTGCCGATGAGCAGGGTGGCGACCGCGTTGCCGGCGAAGTTGGTCAGGGCCCGGGCCTCGGACATGAACCGGTCGATGCCGACGATGAGCCCGACCCCGTCCAGCAGCTCCGGCCGGTGCGACTGCAGGCCGCCGGCCAGCGTGGCCAGGCCCGCTTGCCCGGCCGGTGTGACCGGCGCAACACCGCTGGCCGCGTCGAACCGACCTCTCGGCGCTCGGGCACACTCCTCCGGTGGAGCTGCAGCAGATCGGCCTGTCGCACCCCCGGGTGAAGCAGGTGCTCGACATCCAGAACAACACCGCGTCGAACCGGGACCGGCTGATCGTGGCCGAGGGGCTGTGGGCGCAGCGGCTCGTGCTGTCCACCGGGGTGCCGGTGCGGACCTTCCTGTGGTGCCCCGAGCTGGCGTACTCCGACGAGGCCAAGCTGCGCTCCGCCGAGCTGGCCGCCCGGGCCGAGCACGCGTACCAGGTCTCGGCCAAGACCATGGAGCGGATCGGCGAGCGCGGGCAGCCGGACGGGATGCTGTCGGTCGCCCAGCTGCCCTGGTACGAGCCGGCCGCGCTCGATCTCGGCCCGTCGGCGCTGGTGCTGGTCGCGGACGCGGTCGAGATCCCGGGCAACCTCGGCACCCTCATCCGGACCCTGGACGCGGTCGGGGCGGACGCGCTGGTGCTGACCAACCGGCGGACCCGGCTGACCCACCCGAAGGTGTTCCGGGGGTCGCAGGGGACGGTGCTGACGGTGCCGTCGGTGGAGTTCGCCTCGGTGCCGGAGGCGGCGGCCTGGCTGCGGACGGCGCGGTTCCGGGTGCTGCTGGCGGACACCGACGAGGCCCGGCACTACCGGTCCGTCGACTACTCCGGGCGGGTGGCGCTGGTCGTCGGGTCGGAGCGGTACGGGATCTCGCCCGGGTGGTACGAGCACGGCTTCGGGCGGGTCGCGGTGCCGATGCTCGGCGCCGGCGACTCGCTGAACGTGTCGGTGTCGGCGTCGGTGCTGCTGTACGAGGCGCGGGCGCGGCAGTCCGGCTGGTGAGCTGGGCGCCCGGCGCTGCGGCCGGGGCTGGAACGGGGGCGCCGGGCCCCGCTGCACTGCCCGGCCTGGACCGCGGGTCCGCGGCGGGGAAGCGGGTGGCTCGGCCCGGGCCCGGCGCCCCGTTGCGGGGAAGAGAATAGCGAAGGCGTACGAACGGCCGCAGGCATACCGTCTCTCCCGTGGCGAAGGTCTACGACGGCATCGACGGCAAGCTCGCGCGGTGGCTGGAGCGGCAGCCGGTGTTCTTCGTGGCGACGGCGCCGCTGGCCGGGGACGGGCACGTCAACCTGTCGCCGAAGGGGACGCTGGGCACGTTCCGCGTGCTGGGCCCGTCCAGCGTCGCCTACCTCGACCTGACCGGGAGCGGGGCCGAGACGCTGGCCCACCTGCGCGAGAACGGGCGGATCACGCTGATGTTCTGCGCCTTCGACGGGCCGCCCAACATCGTCCGGCTGTCCGGCACGGGCGTGCCGGTGCTGCCGTCGGCGCCGTCGTTCGCGTCGCTGGTGGCCGGCTTCCCGGCCCACCCCGGCGTCCGCTCGGTGATCGAGGTCTCCGTGTCCCGGGTCTCGGACAGCTGCGGCTACTCGGTGCCGCGGATGAGCCTGGAATCCGAGCGGGACATCCTCGACCAGCACAACGCGCGCAAGGGATCCGCCCGGCTCGCCTCCTACCGGATCGAGAAGAACGCCCACTCCATCGACGGCCTGCCGGGCTGGCCGGTCGACGAGCCGGCCGTACCGCAGTGAACCTGGTCGCCGACTGCGCCTCCTGCGTCGGGTTGTGCTGCGTGGCGCCCGCACTCGTCGCATCGGCGGACTTCGCGCTCACGAAGCCGGCCGGACGGGCGTGCGTGCACCTGTCCCCGTCCTCGCGCTGCGAGATCCATTCCGCGCTGATCCCGCGCGGCTTCCCCGGCTGCGTCGCGTACGACTGCTTCGGGGCGGGCCAGCGGGTCGTGTCCCTGCTCGGGCCGACCCGGACGCCGCGGCTGCTGCAGGCGTACGAGGTGCTGCACCAGCTGCACGAGCTGCTGTTCTACGTCGCCGACGCGCTGGGCCGCCCCGCCGCCGCTCCCGTGCACCCGGAGCTGGCGGACCTTCGGGACACGATCGCCGCGCTCGACCCGACGGCC
>DATINN010000614.1:0-3190 GCA_035474175.1 Mycobacteriales bacterium
CCCCGGTCGGCCGCGGCCCGGCCACCACCAGCAGCCGCAGCGACTTGCGGGCGGTCAGGATGTCCAGGCTGCCCTCCAGGTAGCCGGGCGCGACCAGCACCTCGGTGAACACCTGGGCCACCTGCTCGGCCATCGCGACCGTGACCGGCCGGTTCACCGCGATCACCCCGCCGAACGCGGACTGCGGGTCGCAGGCGTGGGCCTTGCGGTGCGCGTCCGCGACCGGGTCGGCGGCGTCCGGCCCGCCGACGGCCAGCCCGCACGGGTTGGCGTGCTTGACGATCGCCACCGTGGGCGTGTCGCCGTGGTCGTGCGCGGCCCGCCAGGCGGCGTCGGCGTCGACGTAGTTGTTGTAGGACATCTCCTTGCCGGCCAGCTGCTCGGCATGCGCCAGCCCGGGCCGCCAGTGCTGGTAGAGCGCGGCCGGCTGGTGCGGGTTCTCGCCGTACCGCAGCACCGCGGCGCGTTCCAGCGCCAGGCCGGCGTACCGGGGCCACCAGTCCGGGTCGGGCGCCAGCTCCTGGCCCATCCAGGTCGCGATCGCCGTGTCGTACGAGGCGGTGTGCGCGAACGCGTCGGCGGCCAGCCGCCGGCGCCGATCGTGGTCGAAGCCACCGGCCCGGACCGCGTCCAGCACCTCCCCGTACGCGGCGGGGTCGACGACGACGGCCACCCCGGCGTGGTTCTTGGCCGCCGCCCGGACCATGGCCGGCCCGCCGATGTCGATCTGCTCGACCAGCTCGTCGCCGCGGGCGCCGGCCGCCAGCGCCTGCCGGAACGGGTAGAGGTTGACCACCGCCAGCTCGAACGGCGCGATGCCGTGCCCGGCCAACGCGCTGCCGTGCTCGGGGTCGCGCGGGTCGGCCAGCAGGCCGGCGTGCACCCGGGGGTGCAGCGTCTTGACCCGGCCGTCGAGGATCTCCGGGAAGCCGGTGACGTCCTCGAGCGCGGTGACCGGCACCCCGGCCTCGGCGATGCGGGCGGCGGTGGTGCCGGTCGAGACCAGCTCGACACCGGCCTCGGTCAGGCCCTTGGCCAGCTCGGCCAGGCCGGTCTTGTCCGAGACGCTGATCAGCGCCCGCCGTACGGGGATCCTGGTCACTTCGGGGAGCTCCTTCAGCAGGCGGCCGATGGTGGCGACGTACAGCGGTTTCTCGGCCGCCTGGATCCGTTCGCGCAGGCTGTCCTCGTCGTCGCCGGGATGCACGTCGACCGGCTGCTGCGCCAGGACCGGTCCCGTGTCGACGCCGTCGTCGACCCAGTGCACGGTCACGCCCGTGGTCGGCACCCCGGCCGCGAGCGCGTCCGGGATCGCGTGCGCGCCGGGGAAGGCCGGCAGCAGCGACGGGTGCGTGTTGACGATCCGGAACCGGTGCACCACCGACGGGGCCAGGATGCGCATGAAGCCGGCGCAGACCACCAGGTCGGGGTGGTGCCGGGCGATCGCGTCGGCGACGGCCCGGTTCCACTCGGCCCGGTCGGCGAAGTCGGCCAGCGGCACGGCGAAGGTCGGCACCCCGGCCCGCTCGGCCCGGCCCAGCGCCCGGCAGCCGGGGCGGTCGGAGCCGACCGCGACGACGTCCGCCGCCAGCTCGCCGGTGGCGACGGCGTCGAGCACCGCCTGCAGCGTGCTGCCCGCGCCCGAGGCGAGGACCAGCAGGCGCGCGCTCACGCACCGCAGCCTATGGCCTGCTCCGGCGGGGGATGCGCGGCGGGCGGCAACCGGTCAGAATCCTCCCGGGTACCCGGGAGCGTCGGAACGGGAGTGGTCGCCATGGAGGTCGCTGGGGACACTCTGCAGAAGGCGTTGCAGATCAATCTCGACCCCCGCTGGTACGGCACGATCGCCGAGATCGGCGCCGGTCAGGAGGTCGCGCGCTGGTTCTTCCGGGCCGGCGGGGCGGCCGGCACGGTCGCCAAGACGATCTCCGCGTACGACATGGCGGTCAGCGACGCGGTCTACGGCCGGTCCGGCCGGTACGTCTCCAGCCAGCGGCTGCAGGCCATGCTCGACCACGAGTTCGCGCTGAACATGGAGCGGCTGGACGACACCCGCGGTGACAACAACGCGTTCTTCGCCTTCGCCGACACGGTGGTCGCGCGCAGCTACCGCGGCGGCAACGAGTGCCACGGCTGGATGGGGGTCAAGTTCCAGTCGCACGTGCGGGACGAGCCCAGCCAGGTCCTCCTGCACGTCCGGATGCTGGACGTCGAGGCGGCGCTGCAGCAGGAGGCGCTCGGCATCGTCGGCGTCAACCTGCTCTACGGCGCGTTCTTCCACCACCACGAGCCCGAGGTGATGATCGAGAGCCTGCTGGACCGGCTCACCACCGGGCGCATCGAGATCGACATGATCCAGTTCCGCGGGATCGAGTTCCGGTCGGTGGACAACCGGCTGATGGCGCTGAAGCTGGTGCAGCTCGGGCTGTCCGGGGTGGCGATGTTCGGGCCCGACGGCGACGTGCTGCAGCCGTCCGAGGTGCTGCGCAAGCGCGACATCCTGGTCGAGCGGGGCAGCTTCCGGCCGCCGACGCTGGTCAACATCGACATGCTGGAGTCGGCGCTGGGCCGGTTCGGGGAGTCCGCCTCCGACCAGGGGCCGCTGCTGCTGACCGAGCTGACCATGGCCAACCTGATGGCGACGGCGACCAGCGGGACGGTCAACCGGCGAGACTTCCTGGCCCGGGCCGACCTGCTCGCCGCCTGCGGGCTGACGACGCTGATCAGCGACTACGTCGAATACCACCGGCTGGCGCAGTATCTGTTCGAGCGGACCACGGGGCGCATCGGGATCGTGATGGGGGTCCCGAGCCTGATCGACGTGTTCCGCGAGGAGCACTACGCGCACATGCCTGGCGGGATCCTGGAGAGCTTCGGGCGGATGTTCAAGAACGGGCTGCAGCTGTTCGTCTACCCGATGCTGCGCGACGGCGAGGTCGTCACCGTCGACAACGTGCAGGTCGAGGGCGAGCTGCAGCCGTTGTACGACTACCTCAACCGGCGCGGGAGCTTCGTCGACCTGGACAACTTCACGCCGGACTACCTGCCGATCCTGAGCCGGGACGTGCTCAAGCGGATCGCCGCCGGGCACGAGGCGTGGGAGACGCAGGTGCCGTCGGCGGTGGCGGAGCTGATCAAGAAGCGCGGCTTCTTCGACTACCGCCGCCCGGACTACTGAGCGCCGTCGCCC
>DATINN010000615.1:0-2383 GCA_035474175.1 Mycobacteriales bacterium
GTGGCCGACCGGCCCGGCTGGGCCAATAGGGCGGTGGGTCCTGGCTCGGATCTATGGTGTGGTGCCGCTTTCCGGGACCGATGGACTGGATCTCCACCAGGCGCTGGCCCTCCACACTCTCCAGCTCCCGGACCACCGCCCGGATCGCGGCCAGCACCGCTCCCATCGCCAGCGCCAGGCCATCGACACCCCGTCGCGTGTCCTGGTGGTAGCGAACGTGGTGCAGGCCGGAGTCCCGGATCGCCCGGCACTCATCGACGTCGGCGAGCTGAGCGCTGTCGTTCGTCAGCAGCAGGTCGTACCCGCGGTTGCCGGCGTCCGGAAGCAGGAAGCGGTCCTTCTTCCCTTTCCATCCCAACTCGTCGACGTGGTCGACCTGGTGACCGGAAAGGATGCGCCGCAATGGTTCGAGGAGCGGCATCGGCACGTCCTCGTCCAGCAACAGGCGCATCTCAGGCAGCGGCCACGCCGCGTTGCCGCTCGACGTGCCGGGCGAACTCGGTCGCGCCGGCGACGGCAGCCGGATCGACCGAGGGATAGATGCCGGCGATCTCCCGCGGATCCAGGCCGTCGCCGACCAGGGAGGCCACGACGTCGTACGGAACCCGGGTGCCTTCCAGCACCGGGTAGCCGCCGCGGACGCCGGGATCCACTTCCACCCCCGCGACAGGGTGGCGCAGGGGCAGCACGGTCCGGCCGTCGCGGTCGGCGAACGCCGAGAGGATGTCGGCCATCTCGGCGATGAGCTGCTGGTCGGGCCGTCCGGTCAGATCGACCGCCACCTCGTCGGCCGATCGCCAGACCACGTCCCGGCCCACCGCGACCAGCTGATAGGCCGACAGGTGGTCCTTCTCACCGAGGTCACGAAGGCGCCGGACGGCTCTGCGTACCCGCTGCAGCGGAACGTCCTGCGCACGGAGATAGACGAAGGTCCGGAGCGCGACGACGTCCCGGAACGAGTAGGAAACCCGGGCGCCGGGACGGTGGGCTCGGGGGGCGAGCAGCGGCGCCTCGCCGGAACGGGCCGACCTCCAGTATGCGAGCTGACGAACGCTGGCGCCGCTCAGCGCTGCCGCGACCGGCGCTGGATACGTCACCTGTTCGCCCTCCCGGCACCGATGGATCACTGTCGATCCACCCGATGATCTCAGACCGGGTCGCCGGATGTCGCGCGCCGCCCCGCCGGCGCTCAGCCTGGGGGGCGGTCGCGTTTGGCGGCGAGGAGGGACTGGTCGGCGGCCCAGAACAGGGTGCTGGCGGTGTCGGCCGGGGCCAGCTCGGCCAGGCCCGCGGTCACCGTGACGGCGAGACCGTCGGCCAGCGCGCCCCAGTCGTAGGAGGCGACCGCGCGGACGATCCGGGCCACCGCCGCGGCCGCCTCCCGCCGGCCGGCGGGCAGGCACAGCACGAACTCGTCGCCGCCGTAGCGCGCGCACCGGTCGGCGGTGCGGGTGTGCTCGCGCAGCAGCCGCGCCACCGTCCGCAGCACCTCGTCGCCGAGCAGGTGCCCGTGGTCGTCGTTGACCCGCTTGAACCGGTCCACGTCCAGGATCGCCAGCGTCAGCGGCGACCCCGCCGCCTGCGCGTCCCCGACCAGCCGGGGCAGGTTGGCGTCGAAGGCCCGCCGGTTGGGCACCTCGGTCAGCGGGTCGGACAGCGCGTCGTACTCCAGCTGCTGGGCCCGGCGCAGCAGCGCCTCCTGCTCGACCCGCAGCCGGGCCGCGGCCGCCCGGCTCACCCACACCTCGTACTGGGCCCGCCCGTAGCGCTCGTGCACCTCGCGATACCAGCGCAGCGCGTCGGCCGGGCGACCGTCGGCTTCGGCGACGCGAGCCAGCAGGAAGGCGCCGTCCTCCGCGAACGGCGGGGTGCGCTGCCGGGACGCCTCCTGCCAGTACGCCGTGAGCAGGTGCCGGGCGTCCTCCAGCCGGTCCTCGGCCACCAGCACGACGCACTCCGCGTGCAGCCGGCGGCGGCGCAGCAGCGAGGTCACCGGCCGGGCCGGGGTGTCCCGCGACTCCTCCAGGCAGCGCCGGGCGCCCCGGGCGTCGCCGAGCCGGGCCAGCACCAGCGCCCGGTTGGCCCGCACCAGCGCGCCCGGCAGGGTGCCGATCTCGGGGTCGGCCAGCGCCCCGGCCAGCTGCTCCTCGGCGTCGAGCCAGCGGGCCCGGGCCTCCTCGTCCTGGCTGAGGTGCTCCAGCCGCATGGCCCAGCAGAGCATCGCGTAGCCGACCGCCTGCTGCCAGCTCCCCGGCGACAGCCCGGCCGCGGCCGCCACCGCCACGGCCCGCTGCGTCGTCTCCACCGCCAGCGGGAACAGCTGCTCCATCGCCAGCCGCATGCCGCAGTTGCGCAGCACCAGGGCCAGGTCCTTGCTGGCCTC
>DATINN010000616.1:0-11624 GCA_035474175.1 Mycobacteriales bacterium
CTCCTCGCCGCCGAAGCCGACCGAGGAGTCCAGCAGCCCGGGCACGAACCACTTGAACCCGACCGGCACCTCGATCAGCCGCCGGCCCAGGTCGGCCGCGACCCGGTCGATCATCCGCGAGGACACGATCGTCTTGCCGATCGCGGCGTCGGCGGGCCAGCCGTCCCGGTGCGCGAACAGGTAGGAGATCGCGACCGCGAGGTAGTGGTTGGGGTTGAGCAGGCCCGCGTCGGGGGTGACGATCCCGTGCCGGTCGGCGTCGGCGTCGTTGCCGGTCGCGATCCGGAAGCGGTCCTTGTTCTGGATCAGCGACGCCATCGCGTACGGCGAGGAGCAGTCCATCCGGATCTTGCCGTCCCAGTCCAGCGTCATGAACCGCCAGGTGGGGTCGACCAGCGGGTTCACCACGGTCAGGTCGAGGCCGTAGTGGGACCCGATCTCCCCCCAGTACGGCACGGAGGCGCCGCCGAGCGGGTCGGCCCCGATCGTGATGCCGGCCGAGCGGACCGCGTCCAGGTCGAGCGCGGCGCCGAGGTCGGCGACGTAGGTGCCGATGTAGTCGTACGTGCCGGTGGTGTCGGCCGCGCGGGCCTGCGCGTACGTCACCCGCTTGACCCCGGCCAGGCCGGCGCCCAGCAGCTCGTTGGCCCGGTCCTGGATCCACCGGGTGATGTCGGTGTCGGCCGGCCCGCCGTTGGGCGGGTTGTACTTGAACCCGCCGTCGCGGGGCGGGTTGTGCGAGGGCGTGACCACCACGCCGTCGGCCAGCCCGTCGCTGCGGCCCCGGTTGTAGGTCAGGATCGCGTGCGACACGGCCGGCGTCGGCGTGTACGTGTCCTGGGCGTCGATCAGCACCCGGACGCCGTTGGCGGCGAAGACCTCCAGCGCGTCGACGAAGGCCGGCTCCGACAGCGCGTGCGTGTCGCGCCCGAGGAACAGCGGGCCGTCGGTGCCGGCCCCGGCCCGGTAGTCGCAGATGGCCTGGCTGGTGGCGACGATGTGGTCGCTGTTGAACGACAGGCTCAGCGCCGAGCCGCGGTGCCCGGAGGTGCCGAAGGCGACCCGCTGGTCGGCCTGCCCCACGTCCGGGTGCTCGGCGTAGTAGGCCGTCACCAGCTTCGGCACGTCGACCAGGTCGGCGGGGGAGGCCGGCTGGCCGGCACGATCGGACGGCGGCATCGCGAACCTCCGCTGCGGGGGGCTGGGAAGGAAACCCTACCGACATACCCGGGGCGTACGCTCGGCTGGAACCTCAGCGCGCACCCCTGGGAGGCCGACATGGCCGTGGGAACCCTCGACCGTCCGGTGCGGACGGAAGAACCGCAGGCGCCGGCACCGCGCAGGACCTCCGCGCTGCGCGACCGGCTGCGGCGCCGGAGTGCGGATCGCGGGCCCGCCCCGGCCCTCGCGGCCGAGCTGGAGCGGGTCCGGCGGCTGGAGGGCACCACGGCACTGCTGGAGCGGGCCCGCGCGCTGGTCGCCCAGTGCTGGGTGCAGGACTCGTTCTACGTCGTGCGCGGGCGCAACGGGGAGACCCGGCCGGTCAGCCCCTTCGGGCTGCTGTTGCTGAGCCGCCACGACGTCGTCGGGGCCTGCCTGGTCGGCGCCGTCGCGCACGCGTCCTCGGTGACGGACCGGCAGGACCGCCGGGGCCAGGCCGCGCTCGCGGTCGACACGCTGTGGCAGACGCTGACCGGCGGGGGCGACGTGTCCGACGTGCACCCCGGCGCCCGGGCGGCCCGGGTCCGCGAGCTGGCCCGGTGGAACGACGAGCAGACCCGGTGCCAGGCCGACGTGCTCGACCTGCTGGACCGGGCCGTCTCCCGGACGATCCTGCAGTCGGTGCGCTGAATCCCTGCAGACCGCACGCTGATCACACATCGTGATATCGGCGGGCCGAAAGTCACCCTGCAGGAGGGCAATTTGTCACCCTTCTGCTCTCTCCTACCCGGCACGGCAGATGTACCCTGACGCAGCCTGCCTGCGGACTTGACGCAGTGTGCCTCCGGATCGGACGCCACCGGCGGGCGGTCACGCACCGGAGGGAGCCAGGGTGGACTCGGGCAAGCATCGTCGCGACGGCGACGGCGTCGAAGAGGTGCCCTGGTACGAGACCCGCCGGGTCGTCCGGCGCCGGCCGGCCTGGCTCGGCCCGGCCGCGGTCGGCACCGGCGGTGTCCTGCTCGTGGTCGGGGCCGTGCTCGCCGGCAGCTCGTTCTTCCCGGCCCGGCTGACCGGGCGGACCGGCTGCGACGGCCCGCAGGCCGCGGCCACCGTGTCCGCGGCGCCGGACCACGCCGACGTGCTGAAGCGGCTGGCGGCGCAGTGGTCGCTGACCGAGCCCCGGGTCGGCGACGCCTGCGCGTCGGTCACCGTGGTGGCGGCGGAGTCGGCCACGGTCGCCTCCACCCTCGGCACCGCGGCCGCCGGCGGCCGGCCGGACGCGTGGGCGCCGGAGTCCAGCGCCTGGGCCGGGCTGGCCGCGAGCCGGCCCGAGGCGGTGGCCGCGCTGCCCACGAGCGGCCGCAGCCTGGCCACCACCCCGGTCGTGATCGCGGTCGGGCGGGAGCGGGCCAAGGCGCTGGGCTGGCCGGCCCAGAAGCTGTCCTGGCGGGCGGTGCTCGGTGGGATGGCCAAGGACCCGACCTGGGGCCTGTACGGGCACCGCGGCTGGGGCCCGTTCGTGATCGGCATGGGCGACCCGACGAGGTCGACGGCCGCGCTGCACACCCTGCTCGCGGTGGCCGACGCCAACGGCAACGGCGCGGTCGAGCCGGGTGAGGTGACCAACGAGCTCGCCCTGGAGCGCTCGGTCGGCGTGTACGGGCCGGATGCGCAGCTCATCGATCGCGCCAGCGGGAAGGGACCGGTCTCCGCCGTCCCGGCGACCGAGCAGCAGGTGCTCGAGCACAACGCGTCCGGCGAGGTCAGCCAGCTGGTCCCGGTCTACCCGGCCGACGGGGTCGCGGCCGCCGACCACCCGCTGCTGATGCTGCGCGGGTCCTGGGTGACGGCGCAGAAGCAGCAGGTCGTGCAGGCCTTCGCCGACTACGCGCTCGGGGCCGAGGGCCGCGCGGCGTACGGGCGGGACGGCTTCCGCGGTCCCGACCGGTCGCCGGCCGGGATCCCGGTCGAGGGTGCGGCCGCCGTGGTGGCCAAGGCGTACAAGGAGCGGAAGCTGCTGGCGGCCGGGCCGACCGCGCAGGCGCTGGTGCGCTGGCGGGCGCTGCGCCGCCCGGCCAACGTGCTGGCCGCGATCGACACGTCCGGCTCGATGGCGGAGCCGGCGCCGGGGCTGCCGGTGACCAAGCTGGCCGTGTTCCAGAAGGCGGCGGCGCAGTCGGTGCGGCTGTTCAACTCGCGGTCCCGGCTGGGGCTGTGGGAGTTCTCCTCGCTGCTGGACGGCACCCGCGACTACAAGCAGCTGGTGCCGGCCCGGCCGCTGGGCAGCAAGGTCGGCCGCACCGACCAGCGCTCGCTGATCATCGGCGCCGCCGACCGGATGAAGGCCGTCGGCAACACCGGCCTGTACGACACGATCGACGCCGGCTACCGGGAGATCCTGCGGACCTGGCGGGCCGACCAGCAGAACATCCTGGTCGTGATGACCGACGGCAAGAACGAGGACATCTCCGGGCTCTCGCTGCCGCAGCTGACGTCGTCGCTGCGGGCGCACCTCAACCCGAAGAAGCCGGTCACCGTCATCCTCATCGCGTATGGGGCGGACGCGGACGTCGCGTCCCTGGGACAGGCCGCGACCGCCGCCCGCGGCCGGACGTACTGGGCGAAGCAGCCGACCGACATCGGCAAGGTCTTCCTCGCCGCGATGGTCAACCGCTGAGTTGTAGGGTCCTGCGGACCCCGACTCAGCTGGAGGATCTGTGACCGACCCCGAGGAGACCGTGCCGAACAGCTCGACCGGCTCGATCACCGAGTCCGCCGAGCCCCGGCACCTGGCCCCCGACGACGCCGGCGACCGGCCGCTGATCGACCTGGACCGCGACCCGACCCCGGGCCAGCCCGACCACGCGGCCCCCGAGGACGACTGACCTACGCTGCCGGGGTGCCGCCGACGCGAGCGGCACCCGGCCGGGAGCGACGCATGAGATCAGTCACCGCGACGCGGTACGTGGTGCCGCTGCGCGAGGGCGGCTCGCTGCCCGGCCTGATGGAGGCCGACGACCTCGGGACGTACGTGGTGAAGTTCCGGGGCGCGGGCCAGGGCGTGCCGACGCTGGTGGCCGAGGTCGTCAGCGGCGGCCTGGCCCGCGCGCTCGGGCTGCCGGTGCCGGAGCTGGTCACCGTCGAGGTCGACCCGGCCCTGGCCGCCGGCGAGCCCGACCAGGAGGTGCAGGACCTGCTGCGGGCCAGCGGCGGGCGCAACCTGGGGATGGACTACCTGCCGGGCGCGTTCGACCTGGACCCGGCCGCGTTCGGGACCGACCCGGGCTTCGCCGGGCAGGTGCTGTGGTTCGACGCGCTGGTCGGCAACGTGGACCGCTCCTGGCGCAACCCCAACCTGCTGCACTGGCACGGCCGCCCGTACCTGATCGACCACGGGGCGACGCTGACCTTCCAGCACAACTGGGCCACCGCGGACCGCTGGGCCCCCCGGCCGTACGCGGCCCGCGACCACGTGCTGATCGGCTGCCGGCCCGACGTGGCCGGGGCCGACGCCGCGCTGGCCCCGCTGGTCACCCGCGACCTGCTGGCGGCGGCGGTCGCGGACGTGCCGCCGGACTGGCTCGGCGACGCGCCCCCGGACGCGTACGTGGCCCAGCTGCTGGCCCGTCTCTCCGCGCGGGAGGCCTGGCTGCCCGGGCTGATCGACGACGCCGCGGCCGGTCCCGGCGACCGGACCCCGGCCAAGACCCTGCCGCCGCGCTGGCTCGGTCGCGCATGAGACACGCCTTCGAGTACGCGGTGCTGCGCGTCGTCCCCCGGGTCGACCGCGGCGAGCTCATGAACGCCGGTGTCCTGCTCTACTGCCGCCCGCTGGACTTCCTCGGCTCCCGGATCTGGCTGGACGAGGACCGGCTGCGCGCGCTCGACCCGGACGCCGACCCGGCCGAGGTCCGCCGGGCCCTGCAGGCCGCGGCCGACATCTGCGGCGGCTCGCCGGACGCCGGCCCGCCGGCCCGAGAGGACCTGGGCAAGCGGTTCCGCTGGCTGACCGCGCCGCGCAGCACGGTCGTGCAGCCGGGACCGGTGCACACCGGGCTGACCGCCGACCCCGACGCCGACGCCGACCGGCTGCTGCACACGCTGGTCCTGCCGGTCCGGTGACGGCCGTCCTGGCGCCGCCGCGGCGACGCGTGCTGCTGGTGACGGCGCTGGTCCTGCTGGCCGCCGCGACCCGGCTGGCCTACCTGCTCAGCCCGGCCATGCAGTTCAACGCGGACGAGGCCACGACCGGGATCATGGTCCGCCGCATCCTCGCCGGCCACGGCTACGTCTACTACGCCGGGCAGGCCTACGGCGGCGCGCTCGAGCAGTACGTCGAGGCCCTGGTCTACGCGGTGACCCGGCTGCCGCAGAACGAGCTGACCCTGCGGCTGCCGCTGGTCGCGCTGTGCATGGGCACCTGCGTGCTCGTCCACCGGGTCGCCGGCGACGTCTTCGACGACCCGGTGCGGCCGCTGGTCGCGGCCGGGCTCTACGCGGTCTCGCCCTGGTTCAACGTGATCGGCACGGTGACCTCGCTCGGCTTCTACGCCGTCGGCCAGACGCTGAGCGTCGCCGCGCTCTGGTGCGCGCTGCGGTCCGGCCGCGGCCCGCGGTGGCTGGTCGCGACCGGCCTGTGCGCCGGGCTCGGGATGTGGACCGCCGCCACCGCCCTCTACGTGCTGATCCCGGTCTTCCTGTGGCTGGTCCCGGTGCTGGGCCGGGACGCCCGCCGGTGGGGGCTGACCGCGGCCGGCTTCGTCCTCGGCGCGCTGCCGATGCTGGTCGACCTGGCCGTGCACCGGACGCTGCCGCTGCCGCCGGACCCGGCCCAGCCGACGACCGTGCCGGAGCGGGTCGGCAACCTCTTCGGCCCGATCCTGCGCCAGTACGTCGGGGTCACCTACGCCCACGACGAGGGCGGCCTGTGGCTGCCGGTGCAGCTCGCGGTCGTGGCCGGGCTGGTCGTGGCGTACCTGGTGGCGCTGGTGCGGCGGCGCGGGCTGGCCGACCTGCTCCGCGGCCGGGTGGCGGCGCGGCGGCCGGGTGACCTGCTGCTGGCCGTGCCGCCGGTGGTGCTGGTGCTCTGGGCCGCCTCCGACGCCACCTGGTACACGGGCACCCCGCGCTACCTCGTCGGCACCTTCCCGCTGCTGGCGATCGGGCTGGCCGCGCTGGTGCCGACCCGGCCCCCGGTGGTGCCGGTGGTGGCGGTGGTGGCCTGCGCGGCGCTCGCCTTCGGCTTCTTCCCGACGATCCGGTCCAGCCACACCCGGGAGGGCGACGCGGTCCTGCGCCAGGTGACCACCGTGCTGGTGGCCGAGCACCACACCGACGTGTACGCCGGCTACTGGACCGCGATGCCGCTGCAGTACGTCGCGGGCGACCGGCTGGTGGTGGCGACCGCGATCGGCGTCCGCCGGTTCCCGGACGCGCAGGACGCGGTGGAGCGGGCGCCGGAGCCGGTCTGGGTCGGCAGCGACCACGACGGCACCACGGCCGTGATCCGGGCCGCGCTGGACCGCAGCGGGTTGCCGTACCGGGCCCGGCGGTTCGCCTTCCTCACCGTCTTCGACCAGCTCCCGGCCAGCGCCGACCCGGACGCCCTCGGCTTCTAGTCGCCGGTCAGCCAGCCGGGGTCGGCCGGCACGTCGACCGCGTGCTCGCGCAGGGCCTCCAGCGGGACGACCTCCATGGCCCGCGCGTTGGTCGCGGCCAGCACCACCGGCGCCGCCACCCCGGCCCGGTACGCCTGCAGCCAGCGGACCGCGACCAGGCACCAGCGGTCGCCCGGGGTCAGGCCGTCGAAGCCGTACTCGGGGCGGGGAGTGACGAGGTCGTTGCCGACCTGACGCTGGAACTCCAGGAACTCGGCCGTCATCACCGCGCAGACCGTGTGGTTGCCGAGGTCCTCCGGTCCGGACGTGCAGCAGCCGTCCCGGTAGAAGCCGGTGAGCGGGTCGGTTCCGCACTCCTCCAGGTCCCCGCCGAGGACGTTGCGTTCGGTCATGAGTGCGAGCTTCGCACCCCGCCCCGGCCCGCGGGTGCGAGGGTGGGGCGTCATGGCGCCGACCGCGCGGCTCCCGTCCGGACAGGTTCGCGACCCGGTGAGGATCGATCACCGCACGAGCGGCAGGAGATCGCCCACCACCTCCTGCCGCTCGTCGTCGACCACCGTGACCCGCACCACCGGGTCGGTGACGGTGTCCACAGTGGACTCCGCGGCCAGCGCGAAGACGACGGTGACCGGCCGCCCGGCCGCGACCCCGGCGAAGCGCAGGAACCGCCAGCCGGCGTCGTCCCACGACTCCAGCAGGGCCGAGCGCACCACCCCGGCCGCGCTCTCCCAGGCCAGGCTGCTCTCCAGCAGCTGCACGCTCGCCGCCACCGGGTTGCCGCCGTCCGATGTGGACAGGGGATGGCCCAGCAGCCGCAGCCGGGCCCGGCGCAGCGGCAGCAGCCACAGGTGGTCCAGGTCCGCGGACAGGGCCAGCACCAGCGCCAGCCCGGCCGCTGCGGTGACCGCGGCGGCGAGCGGCTCGACCGTCCACCAGGGACGGCCGACGGCCGCCCACGACCCGGCCAGCACGACCAGGCCGGCCCGGCCGAAGGACCGGGCCGTGACCGGCGTGTGCCGGGCGCTCGCGCAGCCGCAGGACGCGTCCGGCGCGACGGCCCGGGCCCAGGCCAGGTAGCCCAGGAAGCCCACGCCCAGCGCGGCGGCGGCCCAGCCGGCCGCGGCGAGACCGCCGAGCAGCCCGGCCGCGACGGCCAGCTCGACCGCGCCCAGCGTCCGCAACGCCCTTCGTACCAGGCGGGTGTCGTGCAGCAGCTCGACCAGCGCCGAGGACTCGGCGGCCGGGGCGGTCAGCTTGAGCCAGCCGGTCCAGCCCAGCAGGACGCCGAGCAGCAGCCCGGCCACCTCAGGCCGCCACGGTCAGCTGCGCGACGTCGACGCTGTCGTCGGCCGGACGCCAGGCTCCCAGCACCCGGACCGCCTGCCCGATCTTCAGCCGGGACAGGTCGGAGGTCAGCGCCCCGCCGTTGTACGAGGCCACGGTCGTCCCGGCGATCAGCCGGCCGAGCACCGCGTGCTTGTCGTGGGCGAGCTGCAGCCGGTCGGCGGCGATGCCGGCGACGGTGCACTCCAGGTTGACGATGTTGACCCAGACGGCGTCGGCCGCGATCGTGCCGTCGGGCATCCGCACGCCCCGGCCGTACATGCCGTCGCCGATCTCGATCTCCTTGGCCGAGGTCGGCCGCAGCTTCCAGACGCTGGTCGCGTTGGTCAGCTGGACCTTGTGGGTCTCGCCCCAGGAGCCGGCGACGACGAGCAGCGCGCCCTGGATGGCGCCGATGCGCCCCTCCGCGAAGGCCGACTCGATCACGCCCGGGTCCAACGTGGACCGCGTGGACGCGTACGCGGCCTCGGCGTCGAGCGCCCCGAGCGCGCTGGCGCCGACGATGGTGGCGCCGCCGAGGGCCGCCCCGGTCAGGAACCGCCGCCGGTCCATCGGCGCGCTCATTCGTAGATCCAGGCCGGGACGTGGCCGGAGCTCAGGTTGCCGATCTGGGCGAACGCCGCCGGGGTCAGGTCGATGACGTGGTTGGTGCGGCACTGGCCGTTGCAGCAGGACGTCGCGCCGCAGAAGCTCTTCGTCCGCGGGCCGCAGTCGGCGATCGTGATGCAGACGGTCGCGCCGGTGCACTGGTGCTTGACGTTCATCACCGAGCCGCAGCCGCGGCGCGGCATGTTCTCCCCGCACAGGTCCGGGCGGGTGATGGTGAAGCAGGCCTGGGAGGCATTCGGCCAGGCACCCTTGAACTGGCTGGACTGGCAGGTCCCGCAGGCCCCGGTGCCGGTCGCGCCGCACGGTCCCCAGCCGCCGCCGCAGCAGAACCAGGTGCACTTGCCCTTCCACAGGAACGTCGATCCGCACGCCATGGCCGGCTCCCCTCGTCGCCGGCCGCGGTGACCGGCACCCGGCCAGAGTGGGATTCGGGCACCGATGGGGTCAAGCGTGCTCGCCCGGACGGGTTAATGCCTTACTGATGCATCTGCGTACCTTTGAGCACCTTGTCGACCGCATTCTTAGGGCCGTGTACCGCCAGGCCGACCAGGTCGAGGTCGGCCCGGGGCACGGCCCGCACGGCCGCCCGGTTGGCCTCGTCGAAGCCGGTGCCGAACAGGTCCGCGGTGAAGACCGACAGCGGCAGCTCCCGGGCCAGGGCCCGCTCGTGGGCGGCGGTGAGGACCTCCTTGCCGCCGGCCAGCACCAGCACCGGCTGCCGGAACATGGGCAGGTAGGCGGTGCCGTCCGCGTCCTCGTACGGCTCCCCGACCAGCTCCGGCCGGGTCGCGGCCAGGCCGCTGACCAGGAACGCGGTCACGTTGAGCCGTTGCCAGGTCAGCAGGTCGTCCCGGAGCAGCACGGCGATCTTGGTGTCGAAGCGCACCCGGTCACTCTCACCCTCGCCCGCCACCCCGGTCTTGTACGTTCTTGACGTGGAGTGCACCGCCTGGCGACCGGCCGTGCCCGGGGTGGCCGAGGTCTTCCACGCCTCCTTCGCCGACCACGCCTACCCGTCGCACACGCACGACACCTGGACGCTGCTGATCGTCGACGACGGGCTGGTGCGCTACGACCTGGACCGGCACGAGCACGGCGCGATGCCGGCGCTGGTGACCCTGCTGCCGCCGCACGTGCCGCACGACGGCCGGGCCGCGACGCCGTCCGGGTTCCGCAAGCGGGTGCTCTACCTCGACGCCGCGGTCTTCGACGCCGAGCTGGTCGGCCGGGCGGTGGACGAGCCCGGGATCCGGGACGCGCCGCTGCGGGACCGGATCTCCCGGCTGCACGCGGCCCTGTCCGCGCCGGGCGAGGTGCTGCAGGCGGAGTCGCGGCTGGCACTGGTGTCCGACCGGGTGCGGCGGCACCTGCAGCACCGGCACTCCCCGGCCGAGGCGCACGACCCGGGGCTGGCCGCCCGGCTGCGCGACCTGCTCGACGCGTCCGTCCCGGGTGGACTGTCGCTCCAGGACGCGGCGAGCCGGCTCCAGGTCTCCCCGGCGTACCTGGTGCGCGCCTTCACCCGCGAGTACGGCCTGCCGCCGCACCGCTACCTCACCGGCCGCCGGCTCGACCTGGCCCGCCGGCTGCTGCTCGACGGCCGGCCGCCGGCCCTGGTCGCGACCGAGGCCGGCTTCTACGACCAGTCCCACCTGACCCGGCACTTCCGCCGGCTGCTCGGCACCACCCCCAGCCGGTACGCCACCTCGCGGTGACGGCGCGTCCCTACCGGCTCGGGCCGAGCAGGGCGGCCAGGGCGTCGGGCGCGTCGGCGGCGCCGGTCAGCGGCGCCCACCGGGCCCCCGCCCGGCGGGCCAGCGCGGCCGCCTCCGCGGTGTCGCCGGCCGGCGCCAGCACCAGCAGTTCCGGCAGCCGGCGCGCCGCCTCGACCGCGTCGGTGTCCTCGGTGGAGCGGCAGTCGGACAGCAGCACCACCACCCGCCGGGCCGCCCGGCTGCGCTCCAGCTGATCGGCGGCGGCCCGCAGCGCCGCGGTCAGCGAGGTGGTGCCGTGCCCGCGCAGGCCCAGGATCGAGTCGACCACCGCGGCGGTCGGCCGGCTCGACCCCATCGGCCGCAGCACGTCCACCTCCTTGGCGAAGGTGAGCACCGCGTGCTCACCCGGCGCCCGCCAGGCGCAGGCGCCGGCCGCCAGCGCCGCCGCGGCCAGCCGCTCCCCGCCCATCGAGCCGGACCGGTCCACCACCAGGCACAGCGCCAGCGCCGGGCGGCCCCACTGGCGGGTCACCAGCTCGTCCAGGTCCGGCGGCCGGCGCAGGGCCCGGCCGGCGATGATCGCGTCCAGCGACGCGTCGACGTCCAGGTCGCCGCCGGAGTCGGCCGGGCCGGACCGCAGCCGGCCCACCCCGGCGTCGACCGGGGCGCCGCGCCGGCTGACGTCGAGCACGATCCGGGCCGCCAGCCGGCGGGCCGCCGCCCGCAGCCGCTCGTCGGTGGCGGTGGCCAGGTCGGCCAGCAGGGTCAGGGCGGCGTCCGGGTCGGCCGCCATGGCCGCGTCGAAGGCGTCCTCGTCCAGCCGGCCGACCTCGGGCGAGACCTCGGCGAACCGGGCGTGCCGGGCCAGCTCGGCCCGCCCGCGGGTGCGCTGCTGCTGCCCGCGCTGCCGGGACGGGGGGTCGCTGCCCGCCGGTGGCGGGCTCAGGCTCCCCCCGGGGCATCGCCTCCCGGCCCGGTGTCCGGCTCGGACCGCGGCTCGGCCCCGAAGACCACCTCGTACAGCTCCCGGACCACGTCCTCGACCGGCCGCGGGCACGACTCGTGCAGCCGGACCCGGCCGGACAGCGCGACCTGCGCGGCGTCCAGGCCGGCGTGCCAGTCGGTGACGGCCGTGCCCCGCCGCCGGGTCAGCGCCACCGCCAGCCGGGTCAGG
>DATINN010000617.1:0-2910 GCA_035474175.1 Mycobacteriales bacterium
CGCCACCGGCACGCCGAGCGCCGTGCCGACGGAGGCGGCGGTGCCGGCGTCGGCGTCGTACACCGCGGCCAGCCGGGCCGACGGGCAGCGGCCGGCCAGGTTGGCCGCGTGCATCCGCCCGATCCGGCCGAGCCCGGCCAGCCCGACGCTCAGCCGGTCCACTCGCGACCCCCGTAGAGCTCCGGCCGGGGCACCAGGGTGACCGGCACCCGCGCGGCCGAGCGCAGCGACTGCATCCCGGCGTCGGCGACGGCCGTGGCCGCGTAACCGTCCCACGTGGACGGTCCGACGCAGGTGCCGGCGGCGACCGCGTCCAGCCAGGCCTGCAGCTCGACGTCGTACGCGGCCCGGAAGCGCTGCTGCCAGTCCGGGGCCACCGCCGCCACCCGGGCGCCGGCGGAGCGGACCACGACGTCGGCCGGCGGCGCCAGCTCGACCGTCCCGGTCTCCCCCACCACCTCGCCCCGGATGTCGTAGCCGTAGCCGACGGTCACGGCGACCTCGACGTCGACCAGGACCCCGCCGGCCGTCTCCAGCACCAGCAGCAGCGGGTCGTGCAGGGTGCCCGGCGCCCGCCCGCTGCGCCGGCCGCGCAGCACGGTCACGGCCGCGATCTCGTCCCCGAGCAGCCAGCGGGAGACGTCCACGTCGTGCACCGCGGTGTCGGTGATCGCCATGTCGGCGGTGTAGTGCGGCGGCACCGAGGCGTTGCGGTGCACGGAGTGGAACAGCGTCGGCGGCCCGATCGTCCCCGCGTCCAGCACCGCCTTCACCGCCCGGTACGCGGCGTCGTAGCGGCGCATGAACCCGACCTGGACCAGCCGCCGCCCGGCCGCCACCTCCGCCGCCAGCACGGCCAGGCAGTCGTCCTGCGTGGTCGCCAGCGGCTTCTCGCAGAAGACCGGCTTGCCCGCGGCCAGGCCGGCCAGCACGTAGCCGGCGTGCGTCGGTCCCCACGAGGCGACCAGCACGGCGTCGACCGCGGGGTCGGCGATCAGCCCGGCGCCGTCGGCGTGCACGGTCGCGCCCGCGGCGACCAGCGCGGCCCGGTCCGGGTCCACATCGGACACCGCGACGACCGCGCCGCCGGACAGCACCGTCCGAATGCGACGGACGTGGTCCGCGCCGATCATGCCGACGCCGATCACCCCGACCCGTACGGTCACGCGGCACCGATGCCGAGACCGCCGAGGTAGTCGCGGGTCCGGCGGGCGATCGGCAGCGGCACGTCGAAGTCGACCGGGTAGAGGTCCTGCTCGACCACGACGAACAGGTCGGCGTCGAGCGCGGCCAGCGCCGCGGCGACGTCTCCCGGGTCGGGCTCGCCACGCGGCGGCTCGCAGCTCGCGCCCCGCGCGACCGCCTGCCCGAACGCGAGGTCCTCGGCGTCGGCCGTGGCCACGACGGCCGGGTCCATCTGCTTGATGTGCACGTAGCCGATCCGGTCGGGGTGGTCGCGGATCAGCGCGACGCTGTCGCCGTGCCGGTAGGCGACGTGCCCGGTGTCCAGGCACAGGTTGACGTACCGGGGGTCGGTGTCGGCCAGGAACCGCTCGGTCTGGGCCTGCGTCTCCACGTGGCTGTCGGCGTGCGGGTGGAACTGCAGCCGCACGCCGTGCTCCTCCAGCACGATGCGGCCGAGCTCGTCCGCGGCCCGCGTCATCGTCCGCCACTGGTCCGGGTCGAGCTCCGCCGGCTCCAGGTACGCCCCGGTCACGTCGTCCCGGTAGCCCGGCACCGGCACGAACACCACGTGCCGCCCGCCCACGGCCGCGGTGAGCGCGGCCACCGCGCGGGTCTTGGCCACGATCGCCGGCCAGTCCGCCGCCCGGTGCAGCCCGCTCTCCCCGTGCATGCTGCCGCCGGCGACCTGCAGGCCGCGCGCGGCCAGCTCGTCGGCGAGCCGGGCCGGGTCGGTGGGCAGGTAGCCGTACGGGCCCAGCTCCAGCCACTCGTAGCCGACCGCGGCCAGCTCGTCCAGGAACCGCTGCCAGGGCGGCTGGCGCGGGTCGTCGGCGAACCAGACGCCCCAGCTGTCCGGGCAGCTGCCCAGCCGCAGCCGCCTCACGGAGCCTCCTCGACACCGGCACCGGCACCGGCACCGGCGTCCGCACCGGCATCGGCACCGACCTCGCGGGCCAGCTCCGGCTCGCCGCCGCGGGCCAGCTCGTGGCTGAGCGCCTCCAGCTCCGCCCCGCCGGCCATCAGCCGGGTCAGCTCGCCCAGGGTGATCTCCGACTTGCCGAAGTCGCCCAGGCTGCGGCCGCGCTTGAGCAGCAGGAAGCGGTCCCCGACCGGGTACGCGTGGTGCGGGTTGTGGGTGATGAACACGACCCCGAGCCCGCGGTCGCGGGCCTGGGCGATGTAGCGCAGCACGACGCCGGCCTGCTTGACGCCCAGCGCGGACGTCGGCTCGTCCAGGATCAGCAGCTTCGCTCCGAAGTGGACGGCCCGGGCGATGGCCACCGACTGCCGCTCGCCGCCGGACAGCGTGCCGACGGGCTGGTCCGGGTCACGGATGTCGATGCCCATCCGGCCCATCTCCTCGCGGGTGATCCGCTTGGCCCGCTCGCTGTCGAACCGCTTCAGCGGACCCCAGCCCCGGGTCGGCTCCGAGCCGAGGAAGAAGTTTCGCCAGATCGCCATCAGCGGGATCATCGCCAGGTCCTGGAAGACCGTGGCGATGCCGGCGTCCAGCGCCTGCCGGGGCGTGCCGAAGCGCACCGGCTCGCCGGCCAGGCGCAGCTCGCCCTCGTCCGGCCCGAAGACCCCGGACAGGATCTTGATCAGGGTCGACTTCCCGGCCCCGTTGTCGCCGAGCACGCAGGTGACCTCGCCTTCGTTGACGTACGTGCTGACGTCGCGCAGGGCGAGGATGTTGCCGTAGTACTTGGAGATGTTGTCGAGCTC
>DATINN010000618.1:0-2521 GCA_035474175.1 Mycobacteriales bacterium
CGCCGACGGTGTGGACCCGCGCGACCAGGTCACCCCGCTCATACGGCACCACGGCCGTCAGCTCGATCGCCGGCCAGGGCAGCCGCTGCTCCACCGCGGCCCGGACGGCGTCGATGCCGGTGCCGGTGCGGGCGGAGGCGAACACCGCGTCGGGCCACAGGGACTTCAGCCGGAGCTGGGTCTCCTCGTCGGCGGCGTCGATCTTGTTGATGACCAGCAGCTCGGGCACGTGCAGGGCGTCGATCTCGCCCAGCACCTCCCGTACGGCGGCGATCTGGCCCTCGGGGTCGGCGTCGGAGCCGTCCACGACGTGCAGGACCAGGTCGGAGTCGGCCACCTCCTCCAGCGTGGACCGGAACGCCTCGATCAGCTGGTGCGGCAGGTGCCGGACGAACCCGACCGTGTCGGCCAGCGTGTATTCGCGGCCGTCCGGGGTCTGGGACCGGCGCACGGTCGGGTCCAGCGTCGCGAAGAGCGCGTCCTCGACCAGCACCCCCGCCCCGGTCAGCCGGTTGAGCAGCGAGGACTTGCCGGCGTTGGTGTAGCCGGCCAGCACCACCGAGGGCACCTCGTGCCGGACCCGCTCCTGCCGCTGGGTCGCCCGGGTCGCGCCGAGCTCGCCGAGCTGGCGGCGCAGCCGGGAGATCCGGGTGTTGATCCGGCGCCGGTCGGTCTCGATCTTGGTCTCACCGGGACCGCGGGTGCCGATGCCGCCGCCGCCGGCGACGCGACCGCCGGCCTGCCGGGACATCGACTCACCCCAGCCGCGCAGCCGCGGCAGCATGTATTGCAGCTGGGCCAGCTCGACCTGGGCCTTGCCCTCCCGGCTGCGCGCGTGCTGGGCGAAGATGTCGAGGATCAGCGCGGTCCGGTCGATGACCTTGACCTTGACGATCTCCTCCAGCTTGCGCAGCTGGCCCGGGGTGAGCTCGCCGTCGCAGACCACGGTGTCGGCGCCGGTGGAGACGACCAGGTCGCGCACCTCCTTGGCCTTGCCCGAGCCGAGGTAGGTCGCCGGGTCGGGGCGGTCGCGCCGCTGCATGACGCCGTCGAGGATCTGCGAGCCGGCCGTCTCGGCCAGCCGGGCCAGCTCGGTCATCGAGTTTTCGGCGTCGGCCACGGTGCCGGAGGTCCAGACGCCGACGAGCACGACCCGCTCCAGCCGGAGCTGGCGGTATTCGACCTCGGTGACGTCCTCGAGCTCGGTCGCGAGACCCGCGACACGGCGGAGCGCCTGCCGGTCCTCCAGGTCGAAGGACTCGGTGTCGATCGACTCGAAGGACTCGTACGGCTCGGGGCTGGGCGTCGGATCAGAGAGTGGCTGCGTCATCGTCCCTCGATGGTGGCACGGTCCGGGCGACCGGGCCACGATGTTTACACCGGCCGGTCGTCCCGGTGCAGCGCGGTGAACAGCGACCAGGGCTCGCCGTCGGACTGGCGGGTGCGGAAGTCCTCGACCAGCTCGTACAGGCGGCGGGTCAGCTCCTCGTGCTCGGCCGGGGTCAGCCGCAGGCCCATCCGGGTGCTGTCGACGTTGTGCAGGCCGACGCGCTGCACGTCCTCGATGAAAGCCTGCACCATCGTCCGGCTCTGGATGCCCATGCCGGCGTCGTCGGCGACGTCCATGATCCAGGACTTGCCGGTCGCCCGGTACGGCACCTCGCGGGCGCCGCGGGTGCCGCGCCGCTCCGGCTCGGCGGACAGGAACCCGGTGCGCACCAGCGTGCGGACGTGGTGCAGGACGCTGGCCGGGTCGCGGTCGAGCCGTTCGGCGATCTCCTTGTTGGTCAGCGCGACGTCCAGGCACAGTCGCAGGATCCGCAGCCGCAGGGTCGAGGCCAGGGCGCGCGCCTCCTCCTCGGTCGCGGGCCGCCGCTCGGTCGTCACGCCCCCAGCATAAGTGATTGACAACTCTCAATCACTGCCGCACGCTGCTCCCGTGCAGACGACGCTGATGCGGCACTCCGACTTCCGGCGGCTGTGGGCCGCCGACGCGCTGAGCCAGGCCGGCACCCAGGTGACGGTCATCGCCCTCCCGTTGTTGCTGATCAAGGTGCTGGACGCGGGGCCGTTCGAGGTCGGGTTGCTGACCACGTTCGAGTTCCTGGCGTTCCTGGTGATCGGGCTGCCGGCCGGGGTGTGGGTCGACCGGGTCCGGCGGCGCAACGTGCTGTTCGTGACCGACCTGGTCCGCGGGCTGCTGTTCGGCTCGCTGCCGCTGGCCTGGGCCCTGGACGTGCTCACGCTGGCCCAGGTGTACGCGGTGGCGCTGCTGGGCGGCGTCTGCACGGTCTTCTTCGACGTCGCGTACCAGTCCTACCTGCCGCACCTGGTCGGGCGGGAGCACCTGGTCGAGGGGAACGCCAAGCTGCAGGGCACCCAGTCGGTGGCGCAGGTGGCCGGGCCGACCGTCGGCGGGGTGCTGGTCCAGGCGCTGACCGCGCCGTACGCGATCCTGGTCGACGCGGTCTCCTTCCTCTGGTCGGCGGCCTGGATCGGGTCGATCCGGTCCCGGGAGGCG
>DATINN010000619.1:0-14252 GCA_035474175.1 Mycobacteriales bacterium
TCGCGCCGCGGACCTCGGCCAGCAGCATCAGCTTCGCGGTCGGGCAGCCAGGTCTTCCACGCCGTGGCCGTCCGCCCCTGACGCGGGGCTCCCGGACCCGGCGGCCGGCCCGCCGCGCCGGCCGCCGGCCCGGTCCCAGGGCGGCCGGCAGCCCAGCCAGCACCGCCGGGATCATCAGGTCCCGCGGCGCAGCCGTCCGAGCAGCCGCCGCAGCGCTCCCGCGAGGCCGCCGGGGAAGAAGAACAGGACGAGCAGCAGGCAGATCCCGTTGATGAGGTACGACCGGCCGGGGCTGATGTCGTCGGTGAGATCGGGCACGAGCACGAAGAACGCGGCGCCGAGCAGACAGCCGAGCGGGCTGCGCACGCCGCCGACGACGAGCGCGACCAGCAGCGAGACGGAAAGGTTGAGCTGCAGCACGGCCGGTGACACGAATTGCACGGCCACCAGGTAGAGCCAGCCGGCGACGCCGCCGCAGAGCCCGGCGATCGCGAACGCGAACACCTTGTGACGGTGCACGGCGACCCCCGTCGCGGTCGCCATCGCCTCGTTGACCCGCGTCGCCGCCAGCGCCCGGCCGAGCCGCCCGTCCAGCAGGTTCCGGACGACCCAGAACACGACCGCGGCGACGACCGCGACGAGGTAGAGCCGCCACTGATCGTCGGCCTGCCCGGTCCACGCCGGCACGGTCGTGGCGACCACGCCGAGACCCTGCGAGCCGCCGGTGAGGTCGGCCAGCCGGTTGGCCAGCGGGACGCCGAAGACCGGCAGCGCGAGCGTGATGATGCCGAACGCGAAGCCCTTCAGCCGTACGGCCGGGATCGCGGCGAGCACCGCGACCACCCCGCTCAGCACGACCGCCAGGGCCAGCGCGGCGACCGGCCCCCAGCCCCGGTCGAACGCGTACGCGGCCCCGTACGCGCCCAGTCCGAGGAACGCGCTCTGCCCGAGCGATACCTGCCCGGTCCGGCCGACGAGCACGTCCAGGCCGAGGATGGCCACGCCGTAGACGAGGACCAGCGTGAGCTGCAGGTTGGTGAACGGGCTGGCGAACTGGGGGACGGCCAGCAGCCCGACGACGAGCGCCGTGATCGCGGCCCGGCGGAGCAGGAGCGGGCGCGGGAACCGGGCGGTGGCGGCGGCGGCGCGGTCGGGCGCGGTCTCCGTGGTCACAGCCGCTCCACGTCCCGCCGCCCGAACAGTCCCTGCGGCCGCACCAGCAGGATCAGCACCAGCAGCACCAACGGCACCGCGATGCGCAGGTCCGAGCCGATCAGGTCGATGTTCGCGCCGGCGACGGTCTCGGCGATGCCGATGAACCAGGCCGCGAGGACCGCGCCGAGCGGGCTGTCCAGCCCGCCGAGCACGGCCGCGGCGAGCGCGTAGACGAGGATCGTGTCCATCATGTTCGGCTGCAGCGGGACGCTCGGCGCGACGAGGCAGCCGGCCAGCCCGCCGACCAGCGCGGCCAGGCCCCAGCCGACCAGCAGCAGCGACCCGACCGGCAGGCCGAGCAGCCGGGCCGAGTCCTGGCTGTCCGCCGCGGTGCGCAGCGCCAGCCCCAGCCGGGTGCGCAGGAAGAGCAGCTGCAGCACGCCGACGGTGCCCACCAGGACGCCGACCGTGCCGACGTCGCCCCAGGTCGCCCGGGCCCCGAGGATCGACACGACACCGTCCGGGAACATCGACGGGAAGGACCGCACCGAGCCGCCCCAGACCAGGCTGATCAACCCGTTGAAGCAGATCAGCACGGCGACCGTGGCGACGATCGCGACCAGCGGCTCGGAGCCCTCGAAGCGCCGGATCAGCAGCCGCTCGGTGAGCGCGCCGATCGCGAGCGAGACGACCAGCGTGAGCAGCACGGCCGGAACGACCGGCACCCCCGAGGAGACCAGCGACCATCCGATGTAGACGGACACCGCGGCCATCTGTCCCTGGGCGAAGTTCACCAGGCCGGTCGCGCGGTGCACGAGTACGAGCGCCAGCGCGAGCGCCGCGTAGATCGACCCGGCGGTGATCCCGTCGACGATCTGCTGCACGGCTCACACTCCCAGGTACGCGCGCCGGACCGCGTCGTCGCCGGCGACCTCGGCGGCGGGTCCGGTCAGCGTGAGCCGCCCGGCCTCGACCACGGCCGCGTCGTCGACGAGGTCGAGGGCGAGCCGCGCGTTCTGCTCGACCAGCAGCAACGTGAGCCCGCGCTCGCGGCGCAGCCCGGCCAGCGCCGCGAACACCTCCGCGGTCACCCGGGGCGCCAGCCCGAGGGACGGCTCGTCCAGCAGCAGCAGCCGGGGCCGGGCCATCAGCGCCCGGGCGATCGCGAGCATCTGCTGCTCGCCGCCGGAGAGGTTGCCGCCCGACGCGTCCAGCCGCTGCCCCAGCCGCGGGAACAGCTCGAGGCACTCGTCCAGGTCGGTCCGCACGGCTCCGCGGTCGCGGCGCAGCAGCGCCCCGGCGAGCAGGTTGTCCCGTACCGACAGGGTCCGCAGGGTGCCCCGGCCCTGCGGCACGTGCCCGATCCCGAGCCGCGCGATCTGGTCCGTCCTGCGGGAGGTGACGTCGGTGCCGGCGAACGTGACCCGGCCGCCGCGCCGGACCGCGCCGGTGATCGCCCGCAGCAGCGTGGTCTTGCCGGCGCCGTTCGCGCCCAGCACGGCGGTCGCGCCGCCCTCGGCGACGGCGAGGTCGATGCCGTGCAGGACCTCGGCCGCGCCGTACCCGGCGGTCAGCCCGGCCACCTCCAGCAGGCTCCCCGGCCGCCGGCTGCCGGCGCCGGGTTCCCGGGGGCGCCGGGCGGGCGGCCCCGGGCTCACGCCGGACTCCCGAGGTAGGCCTCGATCACGACCGGGTCGCGCTGGATCTCCGCCGCCGGGCCCTCGGCCACCTTGCGGCCCTCGACCAGCACCACGACCTTGTCGCAGAGCGAGGCGACCAGGCACATGTGGTGCTCGACGAGCAGCACGCTGATGTCCCGCTCGGCCCGCAGCCGCCGGATCACGTCGCCGAGCGCGTGCACCTCCTCGTGCACGAGGCCGGAGGCGAGCTCGTCCAGCAGCAGCAGCCTGGGCTCGGCCAGCAGGGCACGGGCGAGCTCCACCCGCTTCATCGCCCCGTACGGCAGCGCGCCGGCGGTCGCGCCGGCGAGGTCCGCGATGCCCAGCCAGGACAGCGTCTCGGCCGCCTGCGCCGCGAGCGCCCGCTCGGCCCGCCGCGCTCCGGCCCAGCGCACCGCGTACGCCGCGGGTTGCGGAGCGAGCCGGACGTGCCCGCCGAGCAGCACGTTGTCCAGGACGGTCGCGTCCGGCTGCAGCACCGGGTGCTGGAACGTGCGGGCGACGCCGAGCGCGGCCAGCCGGTGCGGCGGCAGGGCCAGCGCGTCCACACCGTCGATCAGCACCCGGCCGGCGGACGGCCGGTAGAGCCCGGAGACGCAGTTGAACAGCGATGTCTTGCCCGCCCCGTTGGGCCCGACCAGTCCGCAGATCTCGCCCGCCGCCACGGTCAGGTCGACGTCGTCGAGCGCCAGGAGGCCGCCGAACCGCAGCCGCAGGCCGCCGACGTCCAGCAGCGGTGCGGTCGCCATCAGCCGCCGTTCACCTGGGCCCAGGACCCGTTCTGGTAGTGGTTGAGGTGCAGCGTGTCGATCGGCGGCGTCTTCGACCCGTCGTAGGACAGCCCGGTCTGCAGCAGCGGCACCGGCGTCTTCAGCGTCCGCAGGGTCTGCATCAGCTCCTCCCGGGTCACGGTCTTCAGCTGCTGCAGCGCGAGGACGAACGTCTGCGCCGCGCCGTACCCCCACTGGGCGTTGGTGATGAACGGGTTCGCGTTCCCGCCGTACTGCCTGAAGCGGGCGAGGTACTCCACCACCGCCGGGTCGTCCTTGTACTGCGGGTTGTCCGGCGCCTTGAGGAACGACGCCGTGTAGAGCTTGGTGTTGCCGGTCAGCTTGCCCGGGCCGACGATCTGGTTGATCGACGAGGTCATGCTGGCCATGAAGACGGTCGGGTCCCAGCCCAGCGTCTTCGCGTGCTGGAGGCCGCTGATCATCAGCGGCGGGATCGCGACGGCCATGAACAGCGCGTCCGCGTTGGTGGCGCGCAGCTTCGAGATCTGCGCGTCCACGCTCGGGTCGCTCGGCACGTACGTCTGGGTGCCCACGAGGCGGACCGACGAGCCCTTGATGCCCTCGGTCAGCCCCTGCAGGAAGACCTCGCCGAGCGTGTCGCCCTGCCGGAGCACGGCCACGGTCAGCGGCTTGTGCTGGCCGGCCAGGAACTTGCCGTACATCTCGCCCTCGGACTCGTACGTCGGCTGCCAGCCGATCGTGTACGGGTTCTTGGTCGGCTCGGCCGAGAACAGCAGGTCGCCGGCGTGCACGAAGACCTGCGGGATCTTCCGCTGGTTGGCCTGCTTCATGATCGCGATGTTGGGTGCCGTACCGAAGGTCTGGAACAGCGCGAACACGTTCGCATCGACCAGCTTGCTGAAGTTCTGCGTCGTCTTCGCCGGGTCGTAGCCGTCGTCGAAGTAGGTGAACTTGATCTTGCGGGTCTTGCCGTCGCCCATCCTCACGCCGCCGGCCGCGTTCACCGCGTCGAAGACCGCCTTGGCGCCGCCGGCCGCGGCCTGCCCGTTGGGGCCGAGCGGTCCGGACAGCGGGTACGACCCGCCGATGGTGATCTGGGTGTCGGTCACCCCGGGGACGGCCGCCGAGCCACCGCCGGAGTCGTCGGCCGGGCGGCCGCACGCGGCCAGCACCAGCGCCGCCGCCACCGCGACCACGGCCCATCGGGCCGGCCTGCGGGGAATCGTCATCAGATCCACCTCTCCGCCACCCGGACCCGGCAGCTGCGACGCGACCGCCCCGAGTGCCGCGAAAAGTCTCGGCTCGGACACTTGCGCAGGACAAGACAGGAGTAGCGGTAACGTGCCGAAACGCCGTCGCCGTGCGCCGAGCGGTCAGAGGTGACCCGGCCGCCCGTCAAGGGCTCCCGTTGAGGCGGATCCACTCGGTGGTGGCGGCCGCGGTCCAGGAGGCGTGCCGGCGGCGGAAGAGCGCGGCCGCCGGCACCCCGCTCCAGTGGGCGGGCAGCAGCTCCGCCGGCAGCGCCGGGTCCAGCGCCGGGAACCGCCGCCACGCGTGCACCAGCTCGACCAGCCCGGCCAGCGGGTCGCGCCGGTCCGGCGCCGCGAACCCGGCCAGGAACCCCCGGTACGCCTCCTCGATCCCGGCCAGGTCCCAGGCCTGGGCGACCATCGCCGGCAGGTCCCCGTGCCCGGCGTGCTCGGCCACGAAGATCTGCGCGCCGCCGACGAGGACCTTCTCGATCTCCTCGACCCGGTCCACGTGCGGGCTGATCCACACCCCCGGTGCCGGGCTGCCCAGCCCGGCCCAGCTCAGCCGGGTGCGCAGCAGGTGCCGCCCGGGCCGGTCGGTCTCCGGGGTCCGGGCCAGCACCAGCAGCCAGCGGCCGTCCCAGTCCGGCAGCTCGGCGCGGAACCCGTAGATCCGCTCGGTGCCCTCGGTCAGCAGCCGCTCGGCCGCCGGGGTCAGCCGCCAGCGGGTCCGCCGGCCGACCCGCTTGGGCGCCAGCCAGCCGCCGGCCGCGGTCCGCATCAGCGCCTGCCGGACGGCCTTCTCCTCGACCCCGAGCCGGCCCAGCACGTCGATGAACGCCGAGGTCCAGGCGGCCCCGCCGGCCGGCAGCACGAACTCGCCCAGCACCGTGAACAGCAGCCCGCGGGCGCTCTCGGCCCGCGGCGACATCGAGAGGTCCGCGCTCACAGCCCCGGACGATACTCTACGTACCCTTGACGATACGGCACGGACATGTAGAACATGGAGCATGACCGAACCGAGCGCGGTCGAGTTCCGGACCTCCCCGGAGGCGTACCGGCACTGGCGGTTGTCCTTCGACGGCCCGGTCGCCACCCTGGCCATGGACGTCGACGAGCAGGCCGGCCTCGTCCCCGGCTACGAGCTCAAGCTCAACTCGTACGACCTGGGTGTCGACATCGAGCTCTACGACGCGACCCAGCGGCTGCGGTTCGAGCACCCCGAGGTCCGGGTCGTCGTGCTCACCAGCGCCAAGGACAAGATCTTCTGCGCCGGCGCCAACATCCGGATGCTGGCCGCCTCCTCGCACCCGTGGAAGGTGAACTTCTGCAAGTTCACCAACGAGACCCGCAACGGCATGGAGGACGCGACCGTCCACTCCGGACAGACCTACCTGGCCGCGCTGAACGGCACCGCCTCCGGCGGCGGCTACGAGCTGGCCCTGGCCTGCGACCACATCATGCTCGTCGACGACCGGTCCAGCGCGGTCTCGCTGCCGGAGCTGCCGCTGCTGGCCGTGCTGCCCGGCACCGGCGGGCTGACCCGGGTCGTGGACAAGCGGCACGTGCGCCGCGACCTGGCCGACTGGTTCTCCACCCGGGCCGAGGGGCTGGCCGGCAAGAAGGCCGTGCAGTGGCGGCTGGTGGACGAGGCCGTGCCCCGGGCCAGGTGGGACGAGACGGTCGCGGCCCGGGCGGCCGAGCTGGCCGGGCGGTCCCACCGTCCACACGCGACCGGCATCGCGCTGACCCCGCTGGAGAAGACCCGCACGGACACGGAGATCCGCTACCGGCACGTGACCGCCACCCTGGGCAACGGCCGGGCCGAGATCACCGTGGCCGGGCCGGACACCGGCCCGCCGGCCGAGATCACCGCCGACTTCTGGACGCTGGCGATGACCCGCGAGCTCGACGACCTCATCCTGGACCTGCGGACCAACGAGCCCGAGGTCGGCACCTGGGTGCTGCGCACGACCGGCGACCCGGCCGCGGTGCTGGCCCACGACGCCGCCCTGCTGGAGCGGACGGACGACTGGGCCGCCGGTGAGGTCGTGCACTTCCTCAAGCGGACGCTCAAGCGGCTCGACGTCACCAGCCGCAGCCTGGTCGCGCTGGCCGAGCCGGGCTCCTGCTTCGCCGGCTCGCTGCTGGAGCTGGCCCTGGCCGCCGACCGCTCCTTCCAGCTGGCCGGCGTCTTCGAGGATGTCGACCCCGACGCCACCCCGGCCACTGTCCACATCGGACCGATGAACCTGGGCCCGCTGCCGATGGGCAACGACCTGACCCGGCTGGCCACCCGGTTCTGGGGCGACCCGGACGGGCTGCACAAGGCCGAGGAGGCCGCCGGCCGGGCGCTGGCGGCCGAGGAGGCCGAAGAGCTGGGCCTGGTCACCTTCGCCCCGGACGACATCGACTGGGACGAGGAGGTCCGGATCACGCTGGAGGAGCGGGCCAGCTTCAGCCCGGACGCCCTGACCGGGCTGGAGGCCAACTACCGCTTCGCCGGCCCGGAGACGCTGGAGACCAAGATCTTCGGCCGCCTCACGGCCTGGCAGAACTGGATCTTCAACCGCCCCAACGCATCGGGTCCCGACGGGGCTCTCCGCAAGTTCGGCACCGGGCAGCGGGCCGACTTCGACCGGAAGCGAGTCTGAGCCGTGAAGGCTGACTACGAGGAGAAGATCCCCAACAACGTCGACCTCGGCGACGACCGCCGGTTGCAGCGGGCGCTGGAGTCCTGGCAGCCCAACTTCCTGGGCTGGTGGGAGTCGATGGGCCCGACGCTGCCGACCCGGGACGTCTACCTGCGCACCGCGGTCAACGTGGGCCGGGAGGGCTGGGCCCACTTCGACCACGTGCCGATGAAGGACTACCGCTGGGGCATCTTCCTGGCCGACCGCGACCGCGACCGGCGGATCGGCTTCGGCGAGCACAAGGGCGAGCCGGCCTGGCAGAAGGTGCCGGGCGAATACCGCGCCGAGCTGCAGCGGCTGATCGTCATCCAGGGCGACACCGAGCCGGCGTCGGTCGAGCAGCAGCGCAACCTCGGCGCCACCGCCCCGTCCCTGTACGACCTGCGCAACCTCTTCCAGGTGAACGTGGAGGAGGGCCGGCACCTGTGGGCCATGGTCTACCTGCTGCACGCGTACTTCGGGCGGGAGGGCCGGGAGGAGGCCGAGGAGCTGCTGCACCGCAACTCCGGCAGCGAGGACGCGCCCCGCATCCTGGGCGCGTTCAACGAGGAGACGCCGGACTGGCTGTCGTTCTTCATGTTCACCTACTTCACCGACCGGGACGGGAAGTACCAGCTCGGCACGCTGAAGGAGTCGGCCTTCGACCCGCTCAGCCGGACGTGCGAGTTCATGCTCAAGGAGGAGGCCCACCACATGATGGTGGGCACGACCGGCATCGACCGGGTGGTGGAGCGGACCGCGCAGGTGATGGTCGAGCGGGACACCGACGACGCCGGCGACATCGCCGCGCACGGGGTGATCCCGCTGGACGTCATCCAGAAGTACCTCAACTTCCACTACTCGGTCTCGCTCGACCTCTTCGGCGGGGAGACCTCGACCAACGTCGCCAACTACTACACCGCCGGCCTCAAGGGCCGCTGGATGGAGGACCGGCGCCGGGACGACCACCGGCTCACCGACGACGCCATCGACGTGGACGCCGTGATCGACGGCGCGATCGGCCGCAGCCAGGTCTCCGCGCTGGTCGGCCTCAACACCGACCTGCGCCGGGAGTACATCGCCGACTGCCAGGGCGGGGTCAAGCGCTGGAACCGGATCCTGGAGCAGGCCGGGCTCAGCCGCCGGCTGGCCCTGCCGCACATCGCCTTCAACCGCAAGGTCGGCGCGTTCGCCGGCATCGAGGCCACCCCGGACGGGCAGCTGCTCCCGGCCGCGGAGTGGGCCGCCGCGCAGGGCCGCTTCCTGCCGACCGACGTGGACAAGACGCACGTCCGGTCGTTGATGCAGCCGGTGCACGAGCGTGGCAAGATCGCGGCCTGGATCGCCCCGCCGCGGCAGGGCATCAACGGCAAGCCGTTCGACTACGACTACGTGCACCTCGTCTGAGGAGCGGTCCTCTTGTTCAATGCCTGTGAGTACCTGCTGGACCGGCGGATCGAGGCCGGCGACGGGCCGCGGCTCGCGCTGACCGGCGTGGCCGGCGACGTGACGTACGGGCAGCTGCACGAGCGGGTGCTGCGGACCGCGGCCGGGCTGCGCGGGCTCGGCCTGCAGCCGGAGCAGCGGCTGCTGATGTTCATGTCGGACTCGCCGGAGTTCGTCACGGTCTACCTGGCCGCGCTGCGGATGGGCGCGGTCCCGGTCCCGGTCTCCACCATGTCCAAGGCGGCCGGGCTGACCGAGCTGCTGGTCGACTCCCGGGCCCGGCTGCTCGCGGTGACGGCCGAGTTCGGCGCGCTCGCGGCCGAGGCGGCGGCCGGAGCGCCGGAGCTGCAGGGGATCCTGGCCCCGGGGCCGGTCGACACCCCGCTGCCGGTGCACCGGCTGGACGCACTGTCCGGAGCGGACAGCTCCGTCTACCCGACCGACGCCGACTCGCCCGCGTTCTGGCTCTACACCTCCGGCACCACCGGCAGGCCCAAGGGGGCGATGCACCGGCACGGCGCGATCGAGGTCGTCTGCGAGACGTACGGGGCCCAGGTGCTCGGCGTCCGCCGCGAGGACCGCTGCCTGTCCGCGGCCAAGGCCTTCTTCGCCTACGGGCTGGGCAACACGGTCCTGTTCCCGCTCGCGGCCGGCGCGACCGCGGTGCTGGAGCCGGCCCCGTCCCGGCCCGACGCGCTGGTCGAGCGGGCCCAGAAGTTCGGGGCCACGATCTTCTTCGCCGGGCCGACGTTCTTCGCCAACATGCTGCGGGCCCAGCTGCCGGCCGACGCGCTGACCGGCGTGCGGACCGCGGTGTCGGCCGGCGAGGCCCTGCCCGCGCCCCTGTACGAGCGGTGGACCGGCCACTTCGGCGTCGACATCCTCGACGGCATCGGCATGACCGAGATGCTGCACATCTTCCTGTCCAACCGGCCGGGCGAGGTCCGGCCGGGCACCACCGGCGTCGCCGTGCCCGGCTACGACCTGCGCATCCTGGACGACGAGGGCCGCCCGGTCCCGTCCGGCACCCCGGGCACGCTGATGGTCCGCGGCGACTCCACCGCCACCGGCTACTGGTCCCGCTACGCCGCCTCCCGGCAGGTGTTCCAGGGGGAGTGGCTGCGCACCGGCGACACGTACGTGCAGGGCGAGGACGGCTACTACCGCTGCCTGGGCCGCACCGGCGACATGCTCAAGGCCAGCGGCATCTGGGTCTCCCCGGCCGAGGTCGAGGAGCGGCTGCTGGCCCACGACGCGGTGGCGCAGGCGATCGTGGTGTCGGCGTCCGATGTGGACGGTCTGGAGAAGCCGGTGGCGTACGTGGTGCTGGCCGAGGGGGCGAGCGCGACCGAGGAGGAGCTGATCCAGCACTGCCGGGCCGGGCTGCCGTCGGTGAAGCGGCCGCGCAAGGTGGTGTTCGTGGCCGGCTACCCGACCACCGCGACCGGCAAGATCCGCCGGGTCGAGCTGCGGGCGATGGCGGCGAGCGTGCTGGTCGAGCCGCTGCCGCCGGCCGCCGCGGCCGCCGAGGAGACGGTCACCTGATGCTGGACGGCCGGCCCCTGGTCGACGTGCACCTCCACCCGGCCCGGAAGGCGACGCTCAAGCCGTCGTGGCCACAGTGGACGGCCGGCTTCGCCGCCGGGGTCGACCAGGTCTACGCCGCCGACGGCACCGTCGACCCCGCGGCGTTCGACGCGTACCTGGCGTCCGAGGGCGTGGACATCGCGCTGGCGTTCGCCGAGTACAGCCCCCGGGTGACCGGGATGCAGGCGGTGGAGGACCTGCTGCCGCTGTTGTCGGCCCGGGTGAAGCTCGTGGCCAACGTCAACCCGCACCTGCACCACCCGATCGAGGAGGAGGTGCAGCGGCAGCTGGACCTGGGCGCGGTGGCGCTGAAGATCCACCCGGTGCACGCGGGCGTCGCGGCCAACGACCGCTCGCTGTACCCGGCGTACGCGCTGTGCCAGGAGGCCGGTGTCCCGCTGGTCGTGCACTGCGGCACGTCCACCTTCCCGGGCGCGCTGAACACGTACGCGGACCCGATCGTGCTCGACGACGTGCTGCGCGACTTCCGCTCGCTGGACGTGCTGCTGGCGCACGGCGGCCGGGGCTGGTGGTATGACGCGGCCGCGTTCCTGGCCCTGTCCAACGAGCGGGTCTGGATCGAGCTGTCCGGGCTGCCGCCGTCCCGGCTGCGCGACTACTACGCCCGGCAGAACTGGAACCGGCTCGTCCGCCGGATGGTGTTCGGCACCGACTGGCCGGGTGTGCCCGGAATCGCGGCGAACGCCCGGGCTGTGGCGGAACTGTGCCCGGACGACGAGACCGCGGACCTCGTCCTGGCCGGGAACGCGCTGCGCATCTACGGGCTGCGGCTGCCCTCCTGAGCCGTCCGGTACCGTGCCGCCGTCCCTGTTTCGTCTCCAGACAAGGATTTCCGTGTCCGACACGCTCAAGGCAAGCCTGCTCGACTCCGACCGGCGTGGCCAGGTCGTGACCGACCTGACCGAGTTCGTCGACCGGGAGGTCGCCGGCAAGAGCGGCCTGTCCGGCGGGATCATCAAGACCGGCTACGCGGCCGTGAAGAAGGTCAAGCCGGGCATGATCCGGCACGCCGTCGACAGCATGCTGGACGACTTCACCGACGCGCTCGAGCCGTACTGGGCGGCGTACCGGACGCAGCCGGGGGCGGGCGGCTTCGGCGGCTACCTGGCCGGCCGGCCCCAGGAGGTCTCCAACGCGCTGCTCGCGGTCACCGACCGCCGGGCCCAGCGCTCCAGCCGGGGCTCGGTCACCTCCGTGTACGGGAAGCTCCGCCCCAAGGGCCAGGACAACGTCATCGACGCGCTGCCCCGGCTCGGCGAGCTGGTGGAGCGGCACGCCCGCTGACGCACCTCACCCGACGACCCCTCCGGCCCGGCGCCGGAGGGGTCGTCGGCGTCCGGGGTCGTCCGCGATCGGCTGTTACCGGCGTTCGGAGCAGCAGGACAACTCATTTGGCCGTCTCTTGGGCAATTACGGCTACGCCGATGGGCGAAATCCTGTAGTCCATCTGTCACCGTGCGGATGTCCCGTTCTCCTCCGAGGAGGAAGCATGCGCCGTCCGACTGTGCCGGCCGTCCTCGCTGCCTGTGCGGCAGCGGTGATCGCCTGGTCCGGTGCCGCGGGCGCGGCCACAGCCGCACCGACCGGCGCTGCCGCCGCACCCACCGGTGCGACCGTCAGCGTCCCCGCGAAGCCCGCCGCCACGACCACGTCCGCGACCTACCGCCACGTCTGCTCCACCGCCACCGCCAAGGGCGTCGCCCACTGCGACGCCCTGGTCCGTACGGACGCCGCCGCCAAGGCCGTCCAGCCCAACGCGCTGCCGTCCGGGCTGGGCCCGGCCGACCTCGCCAGCGCGTACAAGCTGGGGGCGGGTGGGGCCGGCCAGACCGTCGCCATCGTCGACGCCCAGGACGACCCCAACGCGGAGTCCGACCTGGCCACCTACCGCTCCACCTACGGGCTGCCGGCCTGCACGACGGCCAACGGCTGCTTCCGCAAGGTCAACCAGAACGGCGCGGCCTCGCCGCTGCCGGCCTCGGACACCGGCTGGGCCGGCGAGATCTCGCTCGACGTGGACATGGTCTCGGCCGTCTGCCCGTCCTGCCACATCCTGCTGGTCGAGGCGACGTCACCGACCACCGCCAACCTCGGTACGGCGGTGAACACGGCGGTCGCGCTGGGCGCGAAGTACGTCTCCAACTCCTACGGCGGCGGCGACCAGACCGCCAGCTCCGCCTACAACCACCCGGGCGTGGCGATCACCGCCAGCACCGGTGACAGCGGCTTCGAGGTCGAATACCCGGCCTCCGACCAGCACGTCACCGCGGTCGGCGGCACCTCGCTGACCCGCGACACCAGCGCCCGCGGCTGGAGCGAGTCGGCCTGGTCCGGCGCCGGCAGCGGCTGCTCCACGATCCAGCCCAAGCCGGCCTGGCAGACCGCGGCCACCTCCTGCGCCCGCAAGGCCAACGCGGACGTCTCCGCGGTCGCCAACCCGGCCACCGGCGTGGCGGTCTACCAGACCTTCGGCGGCACCGGCTTCATGGTCTACGGCGGCACCAGCGCGTCCGCGCCGATCATCGCCTCGGTGTACGCGCTGGCCGGCACGCCCGCGGCCAGCACCTACCCGGCGTCCTATCCCTGGGCCCACCCGGGCAACCTGTTCGACGTGACGACCGGCTCCAACGGCACCTGCTCGCCGGCCGTGCTCTGCCACGCCGGCGTCGGCTGGGACGGCCCGACCGGCCTCGGCACCCCCAACGGCACGGCCGCGTTCGCCTCCGGCGGCACCACCCCGCCGCCACCCGGGTGCACCGCCGGCCAGCTGCTGGGCAACCCCGGCTTCGAGACCGGCTCCGCCGCCCCGTGGTCGGCAACGGCCGGCGTGGTCACCAACGACACCGGTGAGGCCGCTCACGGCGGCACCTGGAAGGCCTGGCTGGACGGCTACGGGACCACCCACACCGACACGCTGACCCAGTCGGTCACCGTGCCCAGCGGGTGCACCAGCGTCACGCTCTCCTTCTGGCTGCACATCGACAGCGCGGAGACCACCACGACGACCGCGTTCGACCGGCTGACCGTCAAGGCCGGGGCGACGACGCTGGCCACGTTCTCCAACCTGAACAAGGCGACCGGCTACGCGCAGAAGTCGTTCGCGCTGACCGGTGCCGCCGGCACCACCGTCACGATCTCGTTCAGCGGCACCGAGGACACGTCCCTGCAGACGTCCTTCGTGGTCGACGACGCGGCGCTGAACGTCTCCTGACCGATGCGCTGACTCCGCCGGCGTCCCGGGTCGTCTTTCCCGGGCGCCGGCGGAACCGTGCCCGGGTCCTGTCGCGTCGGAGGGTCATGCGCCGTATCGCCGCTGCCGTCCTGCTGGGGCTGCTCGCCGCCGGCTGTGCCGACGCCGGGTCCGGGTCGGGCGGCCCGCCGCCGCCCCCGCCCGTCGCCACCTCGACCCCGCCGCACCCGCAGCCGCAGCCGCTCCCGACGGAGGGACCGATCACGGTCGACGGCGTGGTGGAGAAGGGCGTCGAGCCCGGCTGCCTGGTCCTGAAGGCCGGGACCAAGAGCTACCTGCTGCAGGGCGCCCAGGCCAGCAGCGCGCCCCTGGCCGTGCCGGTCCGGGTCAGCGGCGAGCTGGTCACCAACGTGGCCAGCTACTGCCAGCAGGGCGCCCCGCTGCAGGTCAGCTCGATCAGCCGGCGCTGACGCCCGGGATCGTCCAGGACGTCACCACGG
>DATINN010000620.1:0-6013 GCA_035474175.1 Mycobacteriales bacterium
GTGGGACTTGTCCTCGGCGTTCATGCGCGGAACAGGTGTCGGCGGATCGCGGCCGCGTTGCCGAAGATGCGGATGCCGAGCACCACGACCACGCCGGTCGACAGCTGCGCGCCCACCCCGAGCTTGTCCCCGAGGAACACGATCAGCGCCGCCACCAGCACGTTGGACACGAACGAGACGACGAACACCTTGGAGTCGAAGATCCCGTCCAGCCGGGCCCGGATCCCGCCGAAGACCGCGTCCAGCGCCGCCACCACCGCGATCGGCAGGTACGGCTGCAGCCACAGCGGCACGACCGGCTCGAAGAGCAGGCCGAGCACCACGCCGACCGCCAGGGCGAGCGCGGGGATCACGGTCCACCTCCCGAAGAACCGGCCGGCGTGGGCGGGGACGTGGACGCCCCCGCTGTCGACGGAGCGACAGTAGTCGGCGCCGGCACCGGCGACGCGTACCGCAGGTCCGGGTCGGTCGCCGCCCGCAGCGTCAGGTCGCCGGCCGTCCGCACCGAGAACTGGATCCCGTACAGCCCCGTGTACGACTGGAACCGCCGCGCCGCCTCGCTGTCGGCGAACCGCGGCAGCAGCGTCGCCGGGTCCCCCACCGCCTCGATCCCGTACGGGCTCTGCACCGGGCGCAGGTCGACCAGGATGGCCTCGCCGGCGGCCCGGATCGTCGTGGTCGGCGCCAGCCGCTGCCCGCCGATGGAGATGGCCTCGGCCCCGGCGGCCCAGAGCGCGTTCACCAGCGCCTGCAGGTCCCGGTCCCGGATGCGGCCGTTGTCGTCGGCCTGCACCGGCACCCGTTGCCCGGTGGACGGATCGACCTGGTCGCCGCCGGACGCGTCGCCGACGGTCACCGTGACACCCGGCCCGTGCACGGCCCGCTGGGCCGCGGCCTCCTCCAGCCGCCGGACCTCGGCCCCGGCCCGGTCACCGGCCCGGCTGGCGGTCAGCGCGGCGTCCCGTTCCCGGGTCAGCTGGGTCGAGAGCGTCTCGGCCCGGCGCTGGAGCGAGTCGGTCAGCGCGGAGCCGTCCTGGACGTCGCGGACGAGGGCCTGCCGGGTCCGTTCCGACTCGGGCGCCTGCCGCAGCGTCCCCCGGTACGACGCGGCCAGCACGAACCCGAGCAGCAGCAGCCCGACGGCCAGCAGTGCCGTGGCCTTGCGCCGGCCCTTCGCCGACTCGTCCTTTTGTCGATTCGCCGCCGCCTTGTACCCGGCGTCGAGGTGATCGGTCATCAGCTCGTTGAGGAGCGAAGTCGACATGTTGCCGAGTCGAGGCCGGTGCCGGGTGCGGTCCTCGCCGCGTAGCTCCAGGGCGCGCTGCACCAGCGGCTCCGGCGCGCCCTCGGCGTGCTCCCCCTTGCTCACCCGGACTCCGCCACCCGCCCCGCACTCCCCGCACTGTCCACCCCGCCCGCATGCCCCGCGCCGGGCTCCCCGGACACGCTGCCCGCCCCAGGCTCCCCGTGCACGCTGCCCGCCCCAGGCTCCCCGTGCACGCTGCCCGCCCCAGGCGCGCCGTGCACGCTGCCCGCGCCGGACGCACCGCCGAGATCGCCGGCATCGCCGGCGCCGCTCCTCCGGGCCGCCGTGTCCGCACGGACGAGGCCGATCAGCTGGACCGCATACAGCGCCCCGGACCAGACGTAGAACGTGGTCCCCCAGATCACGAACGCCCACGCGACCGGCCGGCAGACGTCCGACACGGCCCAGTCGTGCGCGCCGATCAGCAGCAGCGGGAACGCGTACAGGAGGCAGAAGGTGGCGGCCTTGCCGAGGTAGCTGACGTTGAGCGGCGCGTACCGGTGGCGGCGCAGCAGCGCGACCCCCGGCGCCAGCACCACGTCGCGGCCGATGATGATCGCCGCCAACCACCACGGGATGACGTCCCGGATCACGAACGCCACCAGCGTGGCCAGGATGTAGAGCCGGTCCGCGGCCGGGTCGAGCAGCACGCCGAGCTTGCTGGTCTGGCCCAGCGCCCGGGCGATCTTGCCGTCGAAGTAGTCGCTGGCGCCGGCGAGCATGAGCACGATCAGGGCCAGGATGTCGGCCTCGGGCCCGAGCAGCAGCCACAGGAACAGCGGCACGCCCAGCAGTCGCAGCACGCTGAGCGCGTTGGGAATGGTGACGATCCGGTCAGAGGGTCCCCGGGCGGCGGTCATCGGCTCCCCGCTGCTCGGCGGCACCCCCGACCTCCTCGGCCGTCTGCGTTGCTCTGTCGGGACGACAGGATTTGAACCTGCGACCCCCTGACCCCCAGTCAGGTGCGCTACCAAGCTGCGCCACGTCCCGATCCACACCTCTTCAGGTGCGGTCCCGAGCCTACCGCAGCGCCGCGCCCGCCTTTTCCCGCATCCCGGCGCCGTCAGGTCTCGACGTGCGGTCGAGGATGGGACTCGCCCCGTTGTTTCACGTGGATCCGTACGCGATCTTGCGGCGTGTCGGCTTGCCTTACTTCTTCCGTTCCCTCACCCGTACGGCCACTTCGACCGGCGAGCCCGGGAAGCCGAAGTCCTCGCGCAGCTTGCGCTCGACGAACCGCCGGTACGCCGGCTCCAGGAACCCGGTCGTGAACAGCACGAACCGCGGCGGCTTGGTCGCGGCCTGGGTCGCGAACAGCACCCGCGGCTGCTTGCCGCCCCGCACCGGTGGCGGCGTCGCGGCGACCAGCTCTCCCAGCCAGCTGTTGAGGCGACCGGTCGGCACCCGCCGCTCCCACGACTCGAGCGCGGTGTGCAGCGCCGGGGCCAGGCGGTCGACGCTGCGGCCGGTCAGCGCGGAGACGTTGACCCGCGGCGCCCACCGGACCCGCAGCAGATCGCGGTCGATCTCCTTGTCCAGCCGCTCCCGGCGGTCGGCGTCGACCAGGTCCCACTTGTTGAACGCGATCACCAGCGCCCGGCCGGACTCGATCACCGTGCTGATCACCCGCTGGTCCTGCTCGGTGATCGGCTCGCTCGCGTCCAGCAGCACGACGGCGACCTCGGCCGCCTCGATCGCTGCCGCCGTACGCAGGCTGGCGTAGTACTCGGCCCCGGTCGCATGCGACACCCGCCGCCTCAGACCGGCCGTGTCGACAAACCGCCAGGTCTCTCCACCGATTTGTACGAGCGAGTCGACCGGGTCGACGGTGGTGCCGGCGACCGGGTCGACCATCGCCCGCTCCTCGCCGGTGAGCCGGTTGAGCAGGCTGGACTTGCCGACGTTGGGCCGGCCCACCAGCGCGACCCGGCGCGGGCCGCCGGCGTCCTCGAACCGGTCGGCCGGGGCCTCGGGCAGCGCGGCCAGCAGCGCGTCGAGCAGGTCGCCGGAGCCGCGCCCGTGCAGCGCGCTGACCGCGTACGGCTCACCCAGGCCGAGCGACCACAGCGACGCCGCGTCAGGCTCGACCCGCTCGTCGTCGACCTAGTTGGCCGCCAGCACCACCGGCTTGCCGCCGCGGCGCAGCACCCGGGCCACGGCCTCGTCGGTCGCGGTGGCGCCGACGCTGGCGTCGACCACCAGCAGGACGGCGTCGGCGGTGCGCATCGCCTGCTCGGCCTGGGCCGCCACCCGGCCGGCCATGCCCTTGGCGTCGGGCTCCCAGCCGCCGGTGTCGACCAGCGTGAACCGGCGCCCCGACCACAGCGCGTCGTACGCGACCCGGTCCCGGGTCACGCCCGGGACGTCCTGGACGACCGCCTCGCGACGGCCGAGGATGCGGTTCACCAGGGTCGACTTGCCGACGTTGGGCCGGCCGACGACGGCGAGCACGGGCAGGTCGAGGACCTCGTCGGTGTCCTCGGCGAGGGTCATGGCTGATCTCTCTCCGGTTCCGGCCGCGTGGCGGCCACGTGGGCCGCGAGGGTGCGATGGATCTCGCTCGCGGCTGCGGCCACGGTACGCCGGGACGCGGGGCCCCGGGACAGCCGGAGCGGTTCACCGAAGGCGACGCGCACCGGCGGGCGGTGCGGCACCAGGATCGCGCGGCCGCGGCGCTGCCGGGGGCCGTGCACGGCGACCGGCACTACCGCGGCACCGGACCGTACGGCCAGGTAGGCGATGCCGTGCCGGACCTGGGTCACGTCCCCCTCGCCGCGGGTCCCCTCCGGGAACACGCCCACGATCCCGCCCGCCCCGAGCACGTCGAGCGCCGCCTTCAGGGGAGCGCTCTCGACGGTGTCGCGGCGTACCGGTATCTGGCCGGTGTGGGTGAGCAGCGTCCCCAGCGGTCCCCGGAACACCTCCGCCTTCACCAGGAACGCCACCGGCCGCGGCAGCAGGCCGTAGAGCAGCGGCCCGTCCACCAGCGCGGTGTGGTTCACCGCGAGCAGCGCCGGCCCCTCCGGGACGCTGCCGGTCACCGTCACGCGGGCGAGCGCCGCCGCCAGCACCCGGCCGATCCCGCGGGTGATCCGCAGCTCCCCCACCCCGACCTTCCGCTCCCCACTGCCACCGCCGCCGCCCCCGACGCGGCCGGTGCGGCCGGTGCCGCCGGTGCCGCCGGTGCCGCCGGGGCCGACGCCCGTGCCGGGGCTGACGCCGCTGCTGGTGCCGCTGCTGGTGCCGCCGCTGGTGCCGCCACCGGAGCGGCTGATGTCGCCACTGCCAGAGCGGCTGGTGTCGTGGCTGCCGGCGCTGCCGCCGGGGTTGCCGGGGCGGTCGTGGGAGGTCGGGTCGTCGGGTGCCGAACTGTCGGTGGTGCTCACTTCCCGGGGTGGGCGTCGGCCCGGGTGATCGCGCGCTCCTCGGCCAGGTCGACAAGATGCTGGATCACCTCAGCGACCTCCATCGTCGTCGTGTCGACCTGCACCGCATCGTCGGCGGCGCGCAGCGGGCTGTGCGCCCGGCTGCTGTCGTACGTGTCCCGCCGGTCGAGGTCGGCCGCCGTCGAACTGTGGTCGGCGGTGCCGTCCTGCCGGGACCGCCGGGTGGCGCGGGCGTCCTGGGACGCGGTGAGGAAGATCTTCAGCGGCGCGTTCGGGGCGACGACCGTGCCGATGTCCCGCCCCTCCACGACGACCGCCCCGTCGCCGATCAGCTCCCGCTGCGCCGCGACCAGCAGCGCGCGCACCCCGGGGGCCGCGGACACCGGACTGACCGCCGTCGTGACCGCCTTGGACCGGATCTCCCGGTCGACCGAACGGCCGTCGACGGTGACGTGCTGGTGGTCGGGATCGGTGGCGATGCCGAGCACCGTCCGGCGGGCCAGGTCGGTGACGGCGTCCTCGTCCTCGGGGTCGAGCCCGTCGCGCAGCACCGCCCAGGTGACGGCCCGGTACATGGCGCCGGTGTCGAGGTACCGGAACCCCAGCCGGCGGGCCAGCCCCCGGGCGACGGTCGACTTCCCGGTGCCGGACGGGCCGTCCAGGGCGATCACATCACGCACGCCGGCCGGCGCCTGCTCCCACACGGCCGACATTGTGCCCACCGAACTCTCCTGGTCATCCACCCGTGCCAACAACCGACCCTCACTCGAACCCGTAGACATAATTTGCAGAAGTGTCCACTTCTCCACTTGACATCCGGCCGCTGCGCCCCTGATTGCTGTCTCTGCATTACTACCCCGTCGCCAGACCGATGACCGCCCCAACCGACGCAGCGGTCGGCAATACCGCCGCACGCGCTGGTCACCGCACGCGCTGACCTCCCACCGCCGGTCAGGCGGCGCCGGCCGGCCACGCCTGGACGCAAGACCGCACACTCTCCCCCCACCTGATCCAGGTGGCTCACCCGCAGCCAAGTAGCCGGCCACGCCACACGGACCACCAGCACCGGTACGCCGGGCGGCAGCGCTCCCCACCGGGCCTCTTCCTGGTGGGCCCCCGGCTCAGGCCCTCAGCCCCCAACCTCAAACCCAGGCCCTCGGGTCGGGCTCAGATCGGGCTCCGGGTAGCCCTCCACAGCTACGGCTCCGATCGGCCTCCCGGATCGGCCTCCCGGATCGGGCCCCGGTCGGGCCGTCGGTCGGGCCGTCGGTCGGGCCGTCGATCGGGCCGTCGATCGGGCCGCGAGTTGGAGCTGCGAGTT
>DATINN010000621.1:0-2866 GCA_035474175.1 Mycobacteriales bacterium
GGCGCTGGTGCTGCGGGAGGAGCGGGCCCGGGTGCGGGCGGCCGCGATGAGCGACGGGGCCCGGTCCGAGCAGCTCAAGCGCCTGGACGGCATCGCCACCATCCTCGCCACCACGGCCGTGCGGGAGGCCGGGCTGCTGGCGCTGCTGGCCGAGGACGCCGACGTGTCCGCCGCGGCCCGGTCGTACCGGCGGGAGATGCTGCAGGACGTCGGCATCGAGACCGGGCCGGAGCAGCCGGCCCCGGTCACGCCGGCCGTCGCCGTTCCCGAGCGGCAGGTCGTGCCCCGGTCGGTGATCTCCGGGCAGCTGGCCAACCCGTTCCTCGCCCCCGACTTCTCCGCCGTCCCGCAGCGCGCCACCCGGACCCGGCGGCTGGCCGGCTGGGAGCTGCTCAACCCGCTGCTGAGCTCGTTCGAGCGGGCGGGCGGGGGAGCGCCGGCGAGCATGTCGCTGCCGGCCCCGACGGCCCGGTTCACCCCGATGGGTTCCCAGCTGATGCCGCACCAGGGGCAGGTGGTCGCGGCGGCCGTCGCCGGCCACCGCACGTTCCTGCTGGCCGACGAGCCCGGGCTGGGCAAGACGGCGCAGGCGCTGCTGGCGGCCGAGGCCGCGAACGCGTACCCGCTGCTGGTCGTCGTGCCCAACGTGGTCAAGACCAACTGGGCTCGCGAGGCCGCCCGCTGGACGCCGCACCGGGCCGTCACCGTGGTCCAGGGCGACGGCGAGACCGTCGACGGCTTCGCCGACATCGTGGTGCTCAACTACGAGCTGCTGGACCGCCACCTGGGCTGGCTCGGCACGTTCGGCCTCCGCGGCATGGTCGTGGACGAGGCCCACTTCATCAAGAACAAGTCCTCCCAGCGCTCGCAGCACGTGCTCGCGCTCTCGGCCCGGATCCGGTCCCGCAACGCCCGGCCGCTGCTGATGGCGCTGACCGGCACCCCGCTGATCAACGACATCGACGACTTCCGGGCGATCTGGCAGTTCCTGGGCTGGATCGACGACACCAAGCCGCTGACCGAGCTGCAGGACGCGCTCGAGGACACCGGCCTGACCCCGGCCGACCGCGACTTCTACCCGGCGGCCCGGCAGTGCGTGATCGACCTCGGCATCGTCCGCCGGCGCAAGATCGAGGTCGCGGCCGACATCCCGGCCCGGCGCATCGCCGACCTCCCGGTCGAGCTGGACGGCCCGGCCGGCCGCTCGATCCGGGCGGCCGAGCGCGACCTCGCCCGCCGGATGGTCACCCGGTACGAGACCGCGCTGGCCAACCGGGGCGCCACCGGCGACGGCATCGACGTCGAGCTGGTCCGGCGGGTGGCCCGGGCCGAGCTGAAGGAGGCCGCGACCGCGCAGTCGGGCGAGAACGTGTTCACGATGATGCGGCGCATCGGCCAGGCCAAGGCCGACCTGGCCGCCGACTACGCGGCCCAGCTGGCCCGCAGCGCCGGCAAGGTCGTCTTCTTCGCCAAGCACATCGACGTGATGGACGCGGCCGAGGAGTCCTTCGCCAAGCAGGGGATCCGGTTCTCCTCGATCCGCGGCGACCAGACGTCGAAGGTCCGGCAGGCCAACGTGGACGCGTTCGTCGAGGACCCGGACGTGGCCATCGCGGTCTGCTCGCTGACCGCGGCCGGGGTCGGGATCAACCTGCAGGTCGCGTCCAACATCGTGCTGGCCGAGCTGTCCTGGACCGACGCCGAGCAGACCCAGGCCATCGACCGCAGCCACCGCATCGGTCAGTCCGAGCCGGTCACCGCCTGGCGGGTGATCGCCGCGCAGACCATCGACGCCCGGATCGCCGAGCTGATCGACAGCAAGGCCGGGCTGGCCGCGCGGGCCCTGGACGGGTCGGACGAGGAGGTCTCCTCCTCCGGCGACGTGCAGGTGGAGGCGCTGGTCGCGCTGCTCATGGACGAGCTGTCACGGTGAGGCTCGCCGTCGCGGTCGCGGTGGAGTCGCCGCCGGCGTAGACGTCGATCGTGGTGGCGTCGAGGACCCAGTCCCGGGTCGCGGCGCTCCAGTAGCGCAGCTCGTCCGGCCCCAGCCGGAACTCGACCGTGCGGGACTCGCCGGCCGCCAGCGCCAGCCGCTGGAAGCCCTTGAGCAGCCGGACCGGCCGGGCCGCCGAGCCGTGCCGCTGGTGGACGTAGAGCTGGGCCACCTCCTCGCCGGCCCGGTCGCCGGTGTTGGTCACGGTGACCGACACGGTGACCGTCTCGCCGGCCGCGATCTCGGCCCGGTCGAGCGTCAGCCCGCCGTACTCGAACCGCCCGTACGACAGGCCGAAGCCGAACGGGAACAGCGGCGTGCTGGGCTCGTCCCAGTAGCGCCGGCCCTGGTTGGCGGGCTCGTGCGAGGTCGTGTGGCTGTAGACCATCGGCACCTGCCCGACCGTGCGCGGCCAGCTGAACGGCAGCTTCCCGCCCGGGGCGACGTCCCCCAGGAGCAGGTCGGCCACGGCGGCGCCGCCCTGGCTGCCCGGATACCAGATGTCGAGGATGGCCGGGACGTGCTCGGCGGCCCAGCGCAGGTCCAGCGGGCGGCCGTTCATGACCAGCAGGACGGTCGGGGTGCCGGTGGCGACCACGGCCTTGATCAGGTCGAGCTGCGCGCCCGGCAGCTCCAGCGACGACCGGGACGCGGCCTCGCCGATCATGTTCTGCCACTCGCCGGCGACCACGACCGCGATGTCCGCCGCGGCTGCCACCTCGACCGCGCGGGAGAACTCGGCCTCGGCGTCGAAGCCTTCCGGGTCGCTGGGTGCGTTGCCGCCGAACATGTCGAACATCGACGGGAAGGTCCGCTGCCCGACCGCGATGCCGCGCGCGTAGTCGACCCGCACCCGGTCGCCGGACGCCTGGC
>DATINN010000622.1:0-2888 GCA_035474175.1 Mycobacteriales bacterium
GTGATGAACTCCTTGGTCCCGTCGATCACCCACTCGCCGTCCTCCAGCCGGGCCGTGGTCCGGGTCGCGCCGGCGTCGGACCCGCCGCCGGGCTCGGTCAGCCCGAACGCGCCCAGCGCCTGGCCGCTGCACAGCCGGGGCAGCCACTCCTCCTTCTGCGCCGGGGTGCCGAACCGGTAGACCGGCATCGCGCCCAGCGACACCCCGGCCTCCAGGGTGATCGCCACCGACGAGTCGACCCGGGCCAGCTCCTCGATCGCCAGGCAGAGCGTGAGGTAGTCCCCGCCCATGCCGCCGTACTCCTCCGGGAAGGGCAGGCCGAAGAGACCGAGCTCACCCATCTGCTTCACGACCGGGTACGGGAACTCGGCCCGCTCGTCGTAACCCGCGGCGACCGGTGCAACGACGCTGGTGGCGAAGTCGGCGACGGTGCGGCGGAACTCTTCCTGGTCTGCGTCGAGGTCCGGCATGAGCCGATCGTGTCACCCCGTCCGGCCCGTCGCCACAGGCCGCCCCCGCGCACGGACCGGGCGGTCCGGGCGTGCCGCGTACACTCCTCCGGTGCCTTTGCTCGACCGTCTCGGCACTCCGTGGAGGGTGCTGCTCAAGGAGATCTCGGCCTTCGGGGTCGTCGGCGTCGTCAACCTGTTCGTGGACATCGGGTTGTTCAACCTCGTCCACTTCCAGATCGGCCTCGGCCCGACCACCTCCAACATCATCTCCACCGGCGTCGCGACCACGATCTCCTACTTCGCGAACCGGCACTGGTCCTTCTCCCACCGGGCCCGCACCGGCCTGCGCCGGGAATACGTGCTGTTCTTCGCGATCAACCTCATCGCGCTGGGGATCTCCAGCGTCGTGATCGCGGTCACCTACTACGTGGTCGGCGCGACCAGCCCGTTCGCCCTCAACGTGGCCAAGGTGATCGGCATCGGGATCGGCACGATCTTCCGCTTCTGGTCCTACAAGCGGTATGTGTTCCCGCCGCACCCGGAGACGGTCGGCGCTCAGGCCGGCGCGTCCGCCGCCGACGACTGAGCGGGCTGCTCCGACTCCTCGGCCAGCGGCAGGTAGACCGCGAACACCGGCGGCACCGGCCGGCTCAGCTCCAGCCGGCCGCCGTCGGACTCGACCAGCGCCCGGGCCAGCGCCAGCCCGATCCCGGTGCCCTCGCCGCCGCTGACCCCGCGCTCGAAGACCTTGCCGACCAGCTCCGGCGGCACCCCCGGGCCCTCGTCGGTGACCTCGACCACCGCGTGCCGGCCGGAGCGCCGGACGCCGACCCGGACCACGCCGCCGCCGTGCTCCAGCGCGTTGTCCACCAGCACGCCGACGGCCTGCTGCAGCCGCCCCGGCTCGGCCCGGGCGATGAGCACGTCCGGGGCGTCGATCTCGACCCGGCGGCGCAGCGTGCGCAGGGTCGGCTCGCGCTCGTCCACCACCGCGGCGACCTCGTGCCCGACGTCCACGTCCCCGGCGCCCTCGGCCCGGGCCGTGCGGGCCTGGGCCAGGATCTCGTCCACCACCGCGGACAGCCGCTCGGCCTGCTCCAGCGCGGCGCCGGCCTCCCGCTTCACGTCCGGCTCGGGTGACATGGAGATCTCCTCCAGCCGCATCCGCAACGCGGTCAGCCGGCTGCGCAGCTGGTGGGAGACGTCGTCGGCCAGCGTCCGCTCGCGCTGGATGACCGCGGCGATCTGGCCCGCGGCCCGGTCCAGCACGTCGCAGATCCGGTCCAGCTCGTCGATGCGGTGCCGCTCCGGCGAGGGCCGGTAGTCGCCGGCGCCGAGCCGGGCGGCCCGGGCCGACACGTCCCGCAGCGGCTCGGCCAGCCGCCGGGCCAGCAGCACCGCGGCGATCGCGGCCAGCAGCGCCGAGCCGGCCATCCCGGCCACCACCCCGAACCCGACCCGGAACTGCCGGTCCCGCACGTCCGCGGCCGGCCGGGACACGATCACCTCGCCGCCGCCCGGCAGCGGGGCCTCGGCCTGGTACGCGCCGCTGCCCGGGTCGGGCCCGGCCGTGCTCGTCACCCCGTCCGGCGTCCGTACGGTCACCTGCTCGCCCGCGGGGACCAGCCGGGTCAGCCGGTCCTGCGTCGGCCTGCCGCCGGCCGGGTCCTCGACCACCGCCGCCACCGTCTGCACCTGCCGCAGCAGCTCGGTGCGGGCGTTGTCGGCCACCAGCCGGACGGTCACCACCAGCAGCGGCAGCCCGAGCGAGAACACCGACACCGCGACCACCGCCAGGGTGGCGGCCAGCAAGCGACGGCGCACGGTCGGTTATCCGCGCTCGAACCGGAAGCCGACCCCGCGCACCGTGGTCAGCAGCCGGGATCGCTGCGGGTCGTCGCCGAGCTTGCGGCGCAGCCAGGACACGTGCATGTCGAGCGTCTTGGAGGCGCCGCCCTCGGCGTCGTCCCAGACCTCGCGCATGATCCGGTTGCGGGTGACGACCGCGCCGGCCTCCTCCAGCAGCACCCGAAGCAGCTCGTACTCCTTGTTGGACAGGTGCAGCTCGACGTCGTCCTGCCAGACCCGGCGGGAGGCCAGCTCCATCCGGACCCCGCTGGCCTCCAGCACGTCGCCGGTCCGGCGCCGCAGCAGCGCCCGCACCCGGGCCAGCAGCTCGGCCAGCCGGAACGGCTTGGCCACGTAGTCGTCCGCCCCCGCGTCGAGGCCGACCACGAGGTCTATCTCGTCCGTGCGGGCCGTGAGCACGAGCACCGGCACGGAGTTGCGCCCGGCCCGCAGCCGCCGGCACACCTCCAGCCCGTCCATGTCCGGCAGACCCAGGTCGAGCACGACCAGGGCCACGTCGCCGGACATGGCGTCGTTGAGCGCGCTGGTGCCGTCGTTGCGGACCAGCACCGAGTAGCCCTCGCGCTG
>DATINN010000623.1:0-1504 GCA_035474175.1 Mycobacteriales bacterium
GATCTCGACGGCGTCGCCGTCGTCGAGCGTGCTGGACAGCCGGACCAGGTCGCCGTTGACCCGCGCGCCGATGCAGCGGTGCCCGACCGAGCCCGGCAGCGCGTACGCCAGGTCGACCGGGGTGGACCCGATCGGCAGCGGCACCGCCGCCCCGTCCGCGGTGAAGACCAGCACCTCGCGCCCGTCGCCGAGGTCGTCGCGCAGCGTCCGGATGAACTCCCCCGCGTCCGCGACCTCGCGCTGCCAGGCCAGCAGCCGGCGCAGCCAGTCCATGTCGCGCCCGCCCGAGGCCCGGAACGCGTCCGGGCCGGAGGCGGCCTGCAGGTGCGCCGCGACCCCGTTCTCCGCGACCTTGTGCATCGACTCGGTCCGGATCAGCACGTCCACCGGCTCGCCGCCCGGCCCGATCACGGTCGTGTGCAGCGACTGGTAGAGGTTGAACTTCGGCACCGCGATGTGGTCCTTGAACCGTCCCGGCACCGGCCGCCAGCGCCCGTGCACCAGGCCCAGCGTCGCGTAGCAGTCGGCCGGGGCGCCGTCCGGGACGAGGATCAGGATGCGGGCCGAGTCGAGCAGCTCGGCGCCGGTGCCGCCGCGCTCCAGGCTCGTCCGGTACGCCGAGAACAGGTGCCGCGGCCGCTCGGTCACCGTGGCCGCGATCCGGGCCGCGCGCAGGTCCGGGCCGAGCTCGCCGGCGACGGTGGCGGCGAGCGCGGCCCGGTGCCGGCGGCGGGCGTTGTCGACCGCGGCCGCGGTGGCGGCCTCGGCCGGCTGCAGGACCGGGAAGCAGAGGCCCTCCAGCTCCCGCTTGAGCACGTGGATGCCGAGCCGGTCGGCCAGCGGCACGAGCACGTCCTGGGTGGCGCGGGCGATCCGCTCCTGCTTGTGGATGGGCTGGTAGCGCAGGGTCCGCATGTTGTGCAGCCGGTCGGCCAGCTTGATCACCAGCACCCGCAGGTCCCGGCCGCCGGCCACGATCATCTTGCGCAGCGTCTCGGCCTCGGCGTCGGCGCCGAACCGGACCTTGTCCAGCTTGGTCACGCCGTCGACCAGGTGCGCGACCTCGAGGTCGAAGTCCTGCTGGATCTGGCCGAGCGTGTAGCCGGTGTCCTCGACGGTGTCGTGCAGGAGGGCGGCGACCAGCGTGGTCGTGTCGAGGCCGAGGTTGGCCAGGATGGTGGCGACGGCGAGCGGGTGGGTGATGAACGGCTCGCCGGACTTGCGGCGCTGACCGCGGTGCAGCTCCTCGGCCACCGCGTACGCCCGTTCGAGGGTGGCCACGTCGGCCTGCGGGTGCTGGTCCACGTGCGCGCTCACCAGCGGGCCGAGCGCGCCGCCGGCCGGTGCCCGTCGGCCCGCCCCGACCCAGGCCCCCAGCACTCCCCGCACCCGCCGGTGCAAGGGCAGGTACGACTCCGCCGCCTCGCCTCCTCGCGCCCCGGAAGCGGCGGCAGGCTGTCCGCCCGGCGCGCCCGCCTCGTCCGCCCGGCCCGGCGCCTCGGCG
>DATINN010000624.1:0-3219 GCA_035474175.1 Mycobacteriales bacterium
ACGTTCTCGACGCCGGCCAGCACCTTGTCCATCGGGAGGCGCTCCCCGATCAGGCCGGTGGAGCAGACCGCGACGTCGACCGCGCCGACGCCGAGCGCGGCCGCGACGGTCTCGGCCGTGGTGTGCGTGTCGGCGAACCCGGCCGGGCCGGTGCAGGCGTTGGCGCCGCCGGAGTTGAGCACGACCGCGGTCAGCCGGCCGGTGCTCAGCACCTGCTCGGTCCACACCACCGGCGCGGCCTTCACCCGGTTGCTCGTCAGCACGCCGGCGGCCGCGTCGAGCGGGCCGTCGTTGACGACGAGCGCGACGTCGGGGCCGCCGGACGCCTTCAACCCGGCGGCGACCCCCGCGGCCCGGAAGCCCTGCGCGGCGGTGACGCTCACGGCGCCACCCCGTCCACGGCCAGGCCGGTGGTCTCGGGCAGGCCGAGCAGCAGGTTGGCGCACTGGACGGCCTGCCCGGCCGCGCCCTTGCCCAGGTTGTCGATCGCGCCGCAGACGATGACCCGGCCGGAGCTGGTGTCGATCGCGGCCTGCAGGTGGGCGCTGTTGCTGCCGGCCGTGGCGGCGGTGTGCGGCCAGCGGCCCGCCGGCAGCAGGTGCACGAACGGCTCGTCCCCGTACGCCGCGGTGAGCACGGCGCGCACGTCGGCCTCGGTGACGCCGGGCCGGGCCGGGCGGGCGGTGACGGTGGTCAGGATGCCCCGCGGCATCGGCGCCAGCACCGGCGTGAACGACAGCGAGGTCGCGCCGGTCGCCTGCAGGATCTCCGGCACGTGCTGGTGGCGACCCACCTTGTAGGGCGAGAGGTCGCCCATCACCTCGCTGCCGAGCAGGCTGACCTTCGCGGACCGGCCGGCGCCGGACGTGCCCGACGCGGCGACGACCACCACGTCCGCCGGCTCGACCAGCCCGGCGGCGATCAGCGGGGCCAGCGCCAGGATGGTGGCGACCGCGTAGCAGCCGGTCACCGCGACCCGGTGCCCGGCGGTGATGCGGGCCCGCTGGCCGGGCAGCTCGGGCAGCCCGTAGGGCCAGGCGCCCGCGTGCGGCCCGCCGTAGGCCGCCGCCCAGGCGGCAGCGGAGGCCAGCCGGTGGTCGGCGCCGAGGTCGACGACCGGCACGCCGGCCGGCAGCGCGGCGGCGATCTCCGCCGAGGCCCCGTGCGGCAGCGCCAGGACGACGAGGTCGGCGTCGAGCGCGGCGGCCGAGGTCGGCACCAGCACCCGGTCGGCCAGGCTGACCAGCTGCGGGTGCAGGTCGCCGAGGCGCTCGCCCGCGTTGGCGAAGGCGGCCACCGGCCCGACCTCGAACTCGGGGTGGGCGGAGAGCAGGCGCAGCAGCTCGCCGCCCGCGTATCCGCTGGCGCCGGCGACGGCGACGGTCGTTCCCATGCGACGAACATACCGCATAACGCATGAGTATTCGAAGCCCCCGTAGGGCAGGATCGCGGTGTGGATCTCGGACTGGCAGGTCGGGTGTACGTGGTCAGCGGCGGCTCGCGCGGTCTCGGCCGCGCCACCGCCGAGGCGCTGGTCGCCGACGGCGCGCGGGTCGTGCTCGGCGCCCGCGACGAGGCGGTGGTGCAGCGGGCCGCGCAGGAGCTGGGCGGGGCCGCGCACGCGGTCGGGGTGACCGCCGACCTGGGTCAGGCCGCGGCCGCGCAGCGGCTGGTCGAGGCGGCGCACAGCGCGTACGGGGGGCTGGACGGGGCGCTGGTCAGCGTGGGCGGGCCGCCGCCGGGCGGGGCGATCGACACCGCGGAGGAGGCCTGGCGGGCCGCGTTCGAGTCGGTCTTCCTGGGCGCGCTGCGCCTGACCCGGCAGGTGGCCGGCGCGGTCGGCGCCGAGGGCGGCTCGATCGCGCTGGTGCTGTCCAGCTCGGTGCGCACGCCGATCCCCGGCCTGGCCATCTCCAACGGGCTGCGGCCGGGGCTGGCCGGGCTGGCCAAGACGCTCTCGGCCGAGCTGGGCCCGCGCCGGATCCGGGTCAACGGGCTGCTGCCGGGCCGGATCTCCACCGACCGGATGACGCAGCTCGACGCGGCCGGGGACGAGGACGCCCGGCGCCAGCAGCTGGCCCGGATCCCGCTGGGCCGGGCCGGGGACCCGGCCGAGTTCGGCCGGGTGGCCGCGTTCGTGCTGTCCCCGGCCGCGTCGTACGTGACCGGGTCGATGATCACGGTCGACGGCGGGGCGATGCCGACCTGGTGACCGGCGGCTACGTGGTGACGGCCTGGCGCTGGAACTGGGTGCGGTAGAGCTCCGCGTAGAGCCCGCCCGCGGCCAGCAGCTCGCCGTGCGTGCCCGCCTCCACCACCCGGCCGGCGTCGATGACCAGGATCCTGTCCGCGTTGAGGATCGTGGACAGCCGGTGCGCGATGACCAGCGAGGTCCGCCCGGCCAGCGCGGCGGCCAGGGCCAGCTGCACGGCCACCTCGGACTCGGAGTCCAGGTGCGCGGTGGCCTCGTCCAGGATCACGATGCCGGGCGCCTTGAGCAGCAGCCGGGCGATGGCCAGCCGCTGCTTCTCCCCGCCCGAGAGCCGGTAGCCGCGGTCGCCGACCACGGTCTCCAGCCCGTCCGGCAGCGCCGCGACCAGCCCGTCGACCTGGGCCGCGGTCAGCGCCGCCCACATCTCGGCCTCGGTGGCGCCCGGCCGGGCGTAGGTCAGGTTGGCCCGGATCGTGTCGTGGAACAGGTGCGCGTCCTGGGTGACCACGCCGATGGCCGCGTGCAGCGAGGCCATCGTCACGTCCCGCACGTCCAGGCCGCCGACCCGCACCGCGCCGGAGCGCACGTCGTAGATGCGCGGCACCAGCTGGCTGATCGTCGTCTTGCCCGCCCCGGACGGGCCGACCAGCGCGACCAGCTCCCCCGGCCCGGCCGTGAACGTCACCCCGTGCAGCACCTCCTGCGACGGCGCCTGGTCCAGCACGGACACGTCCTCCAGCGAGGCCAGCGACACCTCGGCCGCGGTCGGGTATGAGAACCGCACGTCCTCGAACTCGACCGAGCGCGCGTCCGCCGGCAGCTCCACCGCGTCCGGCTTGTCGGCCACCATCGGCGCGATGTCCAGCACCTCGAAGACCCGGTCGAAGGACACCAGCGCGCTCATCACGTCCACCCGGACGTTGGACAGCGCGGTCAGCGGGCCGTACAGGCGGGACAGCAGCAGGGCCAGGGTGACCACGGTGCCGGCGTCGAGCCGGCCGGTCAGC
>DATINN010000625.1:0-2948 GCA_035474175.1 Mycobacteriales bacterium
GACCCGAGGTGACCGCCTACCGGACGGAGACCACGCTGGCCGACGGCCGCGTCCTCTACTACTTCGACGCCGAGCCGGGCATGGCCCGCGACGCCAAGGACACCCGCGACCTCCCGGTCACCACGACCGCGTCCGAGATCCGCTGGGACCCGCTGCTGGACCAGTGGGTCGTGATCGCCTCGCACCGGCAGGGCCGCACCTACCATCCGCCGGCCGACGAGTGCCCGCTGGACCCGTCCCGGGACGGCCGGCAGACCGAGATCCCGGCCGAGGACTACGAGGTCGTCGTCTTCGAGAACCGGTTCCCGTCGCTGGCCACCAACGCGCTGCTCGGCCCGGACCCGGACGACCTGGCCGACGACGACCCGCTGTTCACCCGCCGGGCCGGGGTCGGGCGGTGCGAGGTCGTCTGCTTCACCAGCGACCACTCGGCCTCGTTCTCCTCGCTGACGCCGCGGCAGGCCGGCCTGGTGATCGACGCCTGGATCGACCGCACCCGCGAGCTCAACGCGATGCCCGAGGTCGAGCAGGTGTTCGTGTTCGAGAACCGGGGCGAGGAGATCGGGGTCACCCTGGCCCACCCGCACGGCCAGATCTACGCCTATCCGTTCGTGCCGCCGCGGATGCGCCGGCAGATCGACTCCGCCCGCCGCTACCGGGAGCGCACCGGCGAGTGCCTGCACTGCGCGCTGCTGGCGGCCGAGCGCGGCGCCGGCACCCGGATCGTGTACGAGGACGACCTGTTCACCGTGCTGGTGCCGCACGCCGCGCGGTGGCCGTTCGAGGCCCACGTCTACCCCCGCCGGCACGTGCCCGACCTGCCGTCGCTGACCGAGGAGGAGCGGACCGGGCTGGCCGCGGTCTACCTCGACCTGCTGAAGCGGTTCGACACGCTGTTCGCGACGCCGACGCCGTACATCGCGGCCTGGATGCAGGCGCCGGCCCGGGCCGACCGGGAGCTGATGCACCTGCACGCGCAGGTGTTCTCGATCCGGCGGGCCGCCGGGAAGCTGAAGTACCTGGCCGGCAGCGAGTCCGGGGCCGGGGTCTGGGTCAACGACATCAGCCCGGAGCGGGCCGCGGCCGCGCTCCGGGGCCACCCCGCCTAACGCGCGGCCCTAGGAGACCCCTGAAGAAGTCGGGCTGACGATGCGTGTTTTGGACGTGTTGTTCGGCGGGGCTGGGGGCGACCGTCGATGATGCGGTCGGGTGATGCCGTCGGGTTGTGGCCGGTGGTGGGTAGCCGGGGGTTGGCCGGTGCTGGTCAGGCCAGTGTCCAGGCGGCCTGGGTGCGGGTGAGGCCGAGGGCGATCAGGCGGCGGAGGTTCAGCGCGGCGGCGCGGGTGTGGAGCCAGGTGTTGTTTTTGGTGGTGCCGCGGTAGCGCAGGCGGCGGTTGCCTCGGGTGAGCCAGGCGATGGTGCGTTCGACCATGGGCCGGTGTTGCCGGTAGAGGGCTTGGAAGGCCGGGTCGGTGGCGTGGCGGCGGTGGGCGCGGGTGAGCGCGTCGTGGTCGCGGAGTTTCAGGCTGCGGCCGGTGCGGCTGGTGGTGCAGCGGTCGCGCAGCGGGCAGTGCCGGCAGGTGGCGCCGAACACGACTTGGCGGCTGCGGTTGATCGGGCGGGTGTGTCCGGCCGGGCAGGTCGCGACCCCGGCGGCCTCATCGACGGTGAACGCGTCGATGGTGAACCCGCCGGCGACCGGCGGGCGGATCGGCCACGGCTTGATGATCGCCTGGTGCCCGGCGCCGGCCAGCGCGGCGAGCAGGTCGCCGGTGCCGTAGGCGGAGTCGGCCAGCACCTGCCACCGGCCCGGTTCGCCGGTGGTTGGTTCGCCGGTGGCTGGTTCGCGGGCGAGCAACTCGGCGCCGATGGTGGCCTCGGAGGCGTCTGCGCCGGCGGCCGCGGTCAGCTGGCAACCGGTGATCAGACCGGTATCGGGTTCGACGGCAAGGTGGGCTTTGAACCCGTCCTGGCGGCGGGAGACCGTCTTGTGGGCATGCCGGGCGTCCGGGTCATGCACCGAGATGACCCGGTCTTCGGCGACCCGCCGGGCGATCTGCCACCGCCCGTCGGTGCCGTCGGAGTCGTCGGCCGGTTCGACGTCCTGACCAGCGACCAGCGCCAGCAGCGCCACCGCCTCGGCCGCGGTCGGGCCGAGTTCGGCGTCCGGGAGGTGCCCGAGCAGCCGGTGCGCGTCGCCGACCAGCGCGTCGACCAGGACGGCGCGGGCCTGTTCGTCGTCCCAGGCGATCACCGGCTTCCCCGGGTCGTCGTAGTCGTGGGCGGTGCAGTGCGCGGCGACCACCGCGGCCGCGCCGGGGACTTGCCGGCGGACCCGGCGGATCGCGGCGATCACCTGGGTGACCGTGTCCTGAGTGGCCACCGCGTCCTCGAGCACGGTCGAGTCCAGCGCCCGCCGAATCTTGCCGGTCAGCACCCCGGTCTGCGCGATGACCTCCCGCACCGCATCGAAGATCCGATTCGGCCGATCCGAGGCGGCCAGCCGACGCCGCCAGTACGTCAAGGTCGTCGGGTGGAACCCGCCGGCGGTGACCGGCAACCCACAGGCCGCCTTCCACCGCAGGTCGAAGGTGACCGCGTCGACCGTCTCGGTGTCCGAAAGCCCCCACAGCGCCTGCAACATGATCACCGCGGCCATCACGTCGGCCGGCACACTCGGCCGACCCCGCCCCGAGGGGAACAGGTCGGCGAACATCTCATCCGGGAACAGCTCCCGGCGGTGGCCGGCCAGGAACGCGAACACACTGCCCGGCTTCAGCAGATGCCCGGCCACCGACTCCACATCCAGCACATCAAGCTGAACCTCAGACCGCCCCAGCACCCGAAGATCATCCCAAACCAGGGAGATCAACAGTCCGAGCCGCGCGGATTGTTCAGCGGGACTGTGGATCTATCGGTGTTTCCGGCCTGACGCGCCGGCCGTGGTG
>DATINN010000626.1:0-4753 GCA_035474175.1 Mycobacteriales bacterium
GGTCTCGGCCTCGACATCAGCCGGCGGATCATCACCGAACGGCACGGCGGCACCATCGCCATCGACTCCCGACCGGGCCGGACGGTGCTGCGCGTCGAGCTCCCCGCCCGCCCCACGACCCGGCAGTAGCGCCGACGGCCGGGGCGGTCAGGCACGCGGCACAACGGCAACGAGCCGCACCCGGACGGATCCGGGTGCGGCTCGGTGCGAAGGACGACTTAGCTGAAGGAGTCGCCGCAGGCGCAGGAACTCTGCGCGTTGGGGTTGTCGATCGTGAAGCCCTGCCGCTCGATGCTGTCGACGAAGTCGATCGTCGCACCGCTGAGGTAGGGAACGCTCATCCGGTCGACCACGACCTCGACGCCACCGAAGTCGGTGACCTGGTCGCCGTCGATCGACCGCTCGTCGAAGAACAGCGAGTAACGCAGGCCGGAGCAACCACCCGGCTGCACGGCAATGCGGAGCCGCAGGTCGTCACGGCCCTCCTGGTCCAGCAGCGCCTTGACCTTGGTCGCCGCACCGTCGGTGAGGACCACCGACTGCTGGGCCTCGGTCGTCGTCTCCGTCGTCTCCAAGGACACGGTCTCTCCCACTCGCTCGGTTCGCCTTCGGCGGGACCAACATCCGCCCGCCCTCCGGTCTTCCCCATCGTACGACTGCGGGCCGCCGGCAGCCTTCTCCGCTCGTGTGTCGGCCGCCTCAAGGGCGCCCGGGCCGGCTCCACTCGCGGGCGACCGCGGCGGCCAGCTCGGACAGCCGCGCGGCCGGCCGCTCCAGCGCGGCCTCGACGGACCCGGCCTGCTCGGCCACCGAGTACGCCTTCTCGACCCCGGCCGCGGCCGCCTCCTGCCGGCCCAGCGACACCTGCCCGGCCAGCACCAGGCAGGGCACGCCGTGCGCGGCCGCCACCGCGGCCACGCTGCCGGGTACCTTCCCGCGCAGCGACTGGAAGTCGAACGAGCCCTCGCCGGTGAGCACCAGGTCGGCCGCGGCCAGCGTGCCGTCCAGGTCGACCGCGTCGGCGACCAGCTCCAGACCGGAGCGCCGGGACCCGCCCAGGGCCAGGAACGCCGCCCCCAGCCCGCCCGCGGCGCCGGCCCCGGGCAGGTCGGCCAGGTCGGCCGGCGCGCCCGGCAGATCCCGGGCCGCGACCTCGGCCCACCGGGCCAGCGCGGCGTCCAGCCGCTCCAGGTCCTCGGGCCGCAGCCCCTTCTGCGGGCCGAACACCGCCGTCGCGCCCTGCGGCCCGCACAGCGGGTTGTCCACGTCGGTGGCCGCGACCAGCGTCGCCCCGCGCAGCTGGGCGACGCCCTCCAGCCGGTCCAGGCCGGCCAGCGCCAGTCCCCCGTACGGCAGGACCGAGCCGCCGGCGTCCAGCGGCGTCACCCCGAGCGCGGCCAGCATGCCCATGCCGGCGTCGTTGGTGGCCGACCCGCCCAGCCCGACCACGATCGTGCCGGCGCCGCACTCGACCGCGGCAGCGAGCAGCGACCCCAGCCCGTACGTGCTGGTGGTCCGGGGGTCGCGCTCGGCCGCGGTGAGCAGGTGCAGGCCGTTGGCCTGCGCGGACTCCACGTACGCGGTGCCGCCGGCGACCAGGATCGCGCCGACGACCGGACGGCCGAGCGCGTCGGTCGTCGGCACCGGCACCGTCTGCCCGTCCAGCTCCGTGGACAGCACGTCCACGAACCCCGGGCCGCCGTCGGACAGCGGCAGCAGCACCAGCTCGTCGCCGGGCGCGACCTGCTCCCAGCCGGCCCGGATCGCCTCGGCCGCCTCGACCGCCGACAACGTCCCGCCGAACCCGTCCGGCGCCACCACCACTCGCACGGGCGCAGTCTGGTCCATCCCACCGGACGGAGGAAGCCGGGACCGGTCGGATCGACGCCGGGGCGCCGGCGCGGCGGCCGGTCCGGCCGAGCAGCCCGCCGGCACCGCCGAGATCACACCCCGCCGCGGCGTAGGAACAGGGAGGATGGCGGCATGACGGAGACGTTGCTGCTGCTCGGCCGGGGCGCCGACCCTGACTCCGAGCGCGGGGTCGACTGCCCGGGTGACCTGCCGGCCGCCTCCGACCCGGAGCTGGTCGAGCGGGCCACCGCCGCCCGGGCCGCGCTGGGCGAGCGGGCCTTCGTGCTCGGCCACCACTACCAGCGCGAGGAGGTCATCCGGTTCGCCGACGTGACCGGCGACTCGTTCAAGCTGGCCCAGCAGGCGGCGGCCCGTCCGGAGGCGGAGTTCATCGTCTTCTGCGGCGTGCACTTCATGGCCGAGAGCGCCGACATCCTCACCTCCAGCCGGCAGCAGGTCGTGCTGCCGGACCTCGCGGCCGGCTGCTCGATGGCCGACATGGCCACGTTCGACCAGGTCGAGGACGCGTGGGACGTGCTGGCCGACGCCGGGGTCGCGGACTCCACCGTGCCGGTGACGTACATGAACTCCTCGGCCGCGATCAAGGGCTTCACCGGGCGTCACGGCGGGACGGTGTGCACGTCCTCCAATGCGCGGCGGGCCCTGGACTGGGCCTTCGGCGAGCGCGGCGCCTCGAAGGTGCTGTTCCTCCCCGACCAGCACCTCGGCCGCAACACGGCCGTCCTCGAGCTGGGGATGAGCCTGGACGACTGCGTGCTGTTCGACCCGCACAAGCCCGGTGGCGGCGTCACCGCGCAGGCGCTGCGGGACGCGCGGATGGTCCTGTGGCGGGGGCACTGCTCGGTGCACGGGCGGTTCCGGCTGGACGCGGTGCGCGACGTGCGGGAGCGGATCCCGGGCGTGCAGGTGATCGTGCACCCGGAGTGCCGGCACGAGGTGGTGACCGCGGCCGACCTGGTCGGCTCGACCGAATACATCATCAAGGCGATCGACGCCGCCCCGGCCGGGTCCGCGTTCGCCGTCGGCACCGAGCTCAACCTGGTGCAGCGGCTGGCCCGGCGGCACCCGGACAAGACCGTCGTGTTCCTGGAGAAGTCGGTCTGCTACTGCTCGACGATGAACCGGATCGACCTGCCGCACCTGGTCCGCTCGCTGGAGTCGCTGGCCGCCGGGCAGGTCGTCAACCGGATCACGGTCGAGCCGGAGACGGCGCGGCACGCCCGCGCCGCCCTCGACCGGATGCTGGCCCTCCCCGAGGGCCACGTACGCACGGCGGATTAGGGGAAACGGTGCCGGACCGGCTCCGGTCGCGTGCCGCCGCTGCACTAGGCTCGCCAGGGTGAGGCTGCTGCGACGCCGGAGCGACACTCCGGCCGACGCCGACCCGGTCGAGCCGGTCGGCGCGGACGCGGGCGGGTCGAAGGGGGCCACCGGCAAGGGCCGGCCGACACCCCGGCGCCGGGAGGCGCAGCGCCGCCGCACCGGACCCGTCGCCCCGCCGCCGCGGACCCGCCGCGAGGCCTACCGGCGGATGCGCGAGCAGGGCTCCGACCGGCGCACGAACGTCCGCGAGGCGATGCGCAGCGGCGACGAGCGCTACCTCGGCGCCCGCGACCGCGGCCCCGAGCGGCGTCTGGTCCGCGACATCATCGACTCCCGGCGCAACGCCGGCACGCTGTTCCTGATGTCCGCGGTGGTCTACTTCATCGGTCTCGTCGTGCCGAGCGTGCAGGTCAAGGCCGCGATCACGGCGCTGTGGCTGACCGTGCTGATCCTGCTCATCGTCGACTCGACGGTGATCGGGCTGAAGATCCGGCGGCTGGTGCGGCAGCGCTTCCCCGACACCGACCAGCGGCTGTCGTCGCTGGTGTTCTACGGGGCGACCCGGGCGACCATGATCCGCCGCTGGCGCACCCCCAAGCCGGTGGTCGAGGTCGGCGACGCGATCTGAGCCGGACTAGGCTCGGTGAAATGGAGTTCCGTCGACTGGGCCGCAGCGGCCTGTCCGTGTCCGAGATCGCGTACGGCAACTGGATCACCCACGGCAGCCAGGTCGAGGAGGACGCCGCGCAGGCCTGCGTGCGCGCGGCCCTCGACGCCGGCATCACCACCTTCGACACCGCCGACGTGTACGCGCAGACCCGGGCCGAGTCCGTGCTCGGCCGGGCCCTGCAGGGGGTCCGGCGGGAGAGTTACGAGCTGTTCACGAAGGCGTTCTGGCCGACCGGGCCGGGCGAGAACGACAAGGGCCTCGGCCGCAAGCACCTCATCGAGAGCTGCCACGCCTCGCTGCGCCGGCTCGGCACCGACTACCTCGACCTCTACCAGGCCCACCGCTACGACCCGTCGACTCCGCTGGAGGAGACGATGCTGGCGTACGCGGACCTGGTCCGGCAGGGCAAGATCCTCTACGTCGGCGTCTCGGAGTGGACCGGCTCGCAGATCACCGCGGCGGCCGGCCTCGCCCGCGAGCTGCGGATCCCCTTCGTCTCCAACCAGCCGCAGTACTCGATGCTGTGGCGGGTGATCGAGTCCGAGGTGGTGCCGGCCAGCGAGCAGGCCGGGATCGGGCAGATCGTCTGGTCGCCGGTCGCGCAGGGCGTGCTGACCGGCAAGTACCAGCCCGGCCAGGCCCCGCCGGAGGGCTCGCGGGCCACCGACGAGACCGGCTCGAAGTTCATCAAGCGGTCGCTCACCGACGACGTGCTGACCCGGGTGCAGAAGCTGCGGCCGGTCGCGGACGACCTCGGGCTGTCGATGGCGCAGCTGGCCATCGCCTGGGTCCTCCAGAACCCGAACGTCTCGGCCGCCATCATCGGCGCCAGCCGGCCGGAGCAGGTCACCGACAACGTCAAGGCGGCCGGCGTCACGCTGGACCAGG
>DATINN010000627.1:0-2132 GCA_035474175.1 Mycobacteriales bacterium
GAGGAGCCGCCGATGCGCAGGAAGTCGTCGGTGGCGGCGACCTCGTCCAGGTCGAGCGTGACGGCCCAGATCTCGGCCAGCGCGACCTCGGTCGGCGTGCTCGGCGGCTCGGCGGCGGCGGCGGCCGGCTCGGCCGCCAGCTCCGCCCGCAGCCGCTTCTTGTCGATCTTGCCGAGGAAGTTGTGCGGCAGCTCGTCCAGCACGGTGATCCGCTGCGGCGCGGCCGCGCCCTTGCGGTCGCGCAGGAACTCCAGCAGGGCCGGCACGTCCAGCCCGGGCCGGGCCGTGACCGCCGCGACGACGCACTCGGTCAGCACCGGGTGCGGCACCCCGCACACCGCCGCCTCGACGATCCCGGGGTATTCCATGATCGCCGCCTCGACGTCCAGTGTGGACACGTTGAGGCCGCCGGTGTTGACCAGGTCGGGGTTGCGGTCGACGAGGTAGAAGTAGCCGTCGGCGTCGAGCCGGCCGACGTCGCCGGTCCGGGTCCAGCCGCCGGGCAGGAACACCCCGGACGGGCCCTCCTCCCCGTCGTAGCGCCGCTGCGGCGCGTCGCTGCGCAGCTGCACGTCCCCGGCCACGCCGGGCGGTGCCTCGGTCCCGGCCGTGGTCACGATCCGGACCTGGCCCGCGACCGTCGGCCGGCCGAGCGACGTGGGGCGCGCGCGGTCGAAGTCGGTGGCCAGCCGCCGGGGCCAGCACTCCGTGGTCGAGTAGACGTTGCGGATCCGGGCGGACGGGAAGCGCCGGGCCAGGCCCTGCAGGGTGGCCGGGTGGATCGGTGCGCTGGTCGTGCGCACCTGCAGCACCGAGCTCAGGTCGTACGTGTGGGTGCCGGCCGCGTCCAGCAGCGCGATCGCCATGGCCGGGACCAGCACCACGTCGGTGGGCCGCAGCCGCTCGACCGCGGACAGCAGCCCGTCCGGGGTGAAGGCCGGCAGCGTGAACGTCCGGTGGGGGCGGGCGGACAGCGGCTGGACCAGCAGGCCCTGGCCGACGGTGGTGCCCGGCGGCAGCGAGTGCAGCGCGGTGCGGACCGCGCCCGGGCGGGGGTCGCGCAGCGGGTGCAGGACGTTCTCGTGGGTGGCGACGACGCCCTTGGGCACGCCGGTGGTGCCGGAGGTGAAGATGATCTCGGCGTCGTCCTGCGGGCCGGGGCCGGCGGCGATCGCGGCCGGGTCCCCGGCGGCGATCAGCTCGTCCAGCGTGACGTGCTCGGCCTCGGGCAGCACCTCGGCGTCGCCGTCGACGACGCAGACCGCGCCGGAGGCGGCCCAGGTCGCCCACATCGCGGCGCGTCCGGCCGTACGGGAGACCGGCACCGCGACCGCGCCCGCCTTCAGCACGGCCGCCCAGGCCACCGCGTACGCCGTCCAGGCCGCGGTGGAGCAGGGCAGCAGCACCCGCTCGCCCGGGTGCACGCCGCGGGCCAGCAGCCCGCACGCGGCGGCGTTCGAGGCGGCGTCCCACCGGCCGAAGGTGAGGTCGTCACCGTCCACCAGGCGGTGGGCGATGTCCTGCGGTCGTTCCTCGGCGCGCCGGCGCAGCTGCGCCGGAACGGTCCAGTCGTTGCGATTGCCTTCCATTGCCTGTGGTCCCCTGAATCGTGGATGGACTGGTCGCCCAGCGTCGGTGAGACGACGGGATCACTGCACTGAACCCCGGAAAAGCACGACGGCCGCAGGCGAGCGGATCGCGCCCTCTGCAGCCTTCATTCAGCGCCACGGGGGCGCTTGGCCTGCTGCCAAATCGATTGGGGTGCACTCTCTCGGTGACGCGACCGGCCCGACGTTAGGCGGGGAATCCGGCCCTCACAATCCCTTTTCCGCGACGGGACTATCCACTTCCCACATCACGAAATAGCCACTCGATCGGGTTGGTTTACGTTTGATCACGCAGCGTCACCCAAGTGGCGGTATCCGCGCCAGCCGAACGGTCCCTACGTTGGCTCATGCAGGTCAGCGCGCTGTCGCACAGGGCAGACAAAGCCTCCCGGGTCGGGACCCATACCTGCGGGTGGGCGTCATGCAATAGCAGGATGCCACCATTCGGCGGACCGGGTCCGCCGCATTTTAATTGGGCTCCCTGGACAATGCGAAACCGGCGGCGGCCCGTTTCGGGCCGCCGCC
>DATINN010000628.1:0-1648 GCA_035474175.1 Mycobacteriales bacterium
CCGCCGGTCGCGGCGAGTGGACCCGCCGCGAGCAAGCCCGCCTGGCGCGGCGGGCAGCCCGCCCGGCCGCGGCCCGGAAAGCCGCTCGCGTCGCGACGTACACTCGTGGGGTGACTCCTCGAATGTCCTGACCGGGCCAGAGCCCCGGCCGTGTCCGAGCACTGGGTGCTCGGCCGTGGCATGCCGCTTCGGCGCAAGCGCCGGCTGCCCTGGCCCCGTCCCGACAATCCCGAGAGAGACCCATGATCACCGCAACCAAGCTGGAGCTGCGTGCCGGCTCCCGCATTCTGCTGTCCGACGCGACCCTGCGCGTCCAGCCCGGCGACCGCATCGGCCTGGTCGGCCGCAACGGCGCCGGCAAGACCACCACCCTGCGCGTGCTGGCCGGGGAGTCCTCGCCGTACGGCGGGGTCATCGAGAGCCGCGGCGAGATCGGCTACCTGCCGCAGGACCCGCGCACCGGGGACCTGGCCATGCTCAGCCGGGACCGGGTGCTGTCGGCCCGCGGCCTGGACACCCTGCTCCACGACCTGGAGAAGGTGCAGGCCGAGCTGGCCGAGGCCGCCGACGACAAGGTCCGCGACGCCGCCGTGGCCCGCTACGGCAAGCTCGAGGACCGGTTCTCGGCCCTGGGCGGCTACGCGGCCGAGTCCGAGGCGGCCCGGATCTGCGCCAACCTCGGCCTGCCCGACCGGGTCCTGGGCCAGCCGCTGGGCACGCTGTCCGGCGGCCAGCGCCGCCGGGTCGAGCTGGCCCGGATCCTGTTCTCCGACGCGTCCACGCTGCTGCTGGACGAGCCGACCAACCACCTCGACGCCGACTCGATCGTCTGGCTGCGCGACTTCCTCCGCTCCCACGCCGGCGGGGTGGTCGTCATCAGCCACGACGTCGACCTGCTGGAGAAGGTGGTCAACAAGGTCTGGCACCTGGACGCCAACCGGGGCGAGGCCGACGTCTACAACGTGGGCTGGAAGAAATACCTGGAGTCCCGCGAGCAGGACGAGCGCCGCCGCAAGCGGGAGCGGGCCAACGCGGAGAAGAAGGCCGGCGCGCTGCTGGCCCAGGCCGACAAGATGCGGGCCAAGGCGACCAAGGCGACCGCGGCCCAGCAGATGGCCAAGCGGGCCGAGAGGCTGCTGGCCGGCACCGAGGGCCGGCGCCAGCAGGACAAGGTGGCCCGGGTGAAGTTCCCGACCCCGGCCCCGTCCGGGCGGACCCCGCTGACCGCGGACGGCCTGTCCAAGTCGTACGGGTCGCTGGAGGTCTTCACCGACGTCTCGCTGGCCATCGACCGCGGCACCCGGGTGGTCGTGCTCGGGCTCAACGGCGCGGGCAAGACGACCCTGCTGCGGCTGCTGGCCGGCACCGAGACCCCGGACACCGGCGAGGTCGTGCCCGGGCACGGGCTGCGGATGGGCTACTACGCGCAGGAGCACGAGCAGCTCGACGTCGACCGGACCGTGCTGGACGTGATGCGCTCGGCCGCGCCCGACTCGACCGACGGCGAGATCCGCCGGGTGCTGGGCATGTTCCTGTTCTCCGGTGAGGCCGTGGAGCAGCTGGTCGGCACGCTGTCCGGCGGGGAGAAGACCCGGCTGGCGCTGGCCGCGCTGGTCACCTCCCGGGCCAACGTGCTGCTGCTGGACGA